>QHZX01000240.1:0-5180 GCA_003224835.1 Acidobacteriota bacterium
CCTCTTCTTTATAGGTATTGGGCAACATGTGAATGAAGTCCGCCAGGTTCACATCTTCCGCTGCCTGGCGCACCTGCTCGTCGCTGATCCAATCCGTCCCCAGGCGAATATTTCCTTCGACTGTTCCTGTAAAAAGAAACGGATCCTGCAGCACCACCCCAAATCTGCGCCGCAAATCCGGAAGTGGCATGTCTTTTATGTCGACACCATCAATTCGAACCGCGCCACGCTGCACGTCATAGAACCGCAGCAGCAGGGAGATGATGGTAGTTTTCCCGGCCCCCGTGTGACCCACAATCGCAACCGTCTCTCCCGGTTCAATGGTGAAGTTCACATCCCGCAGCACCCAATCCGGCTCGGCCTCAGCATGTGTGGCGCGGGCGCCCTCGCCCGCGATTACCCCTGCTTTAGCTCCATTCTCATCAGCTTTCTTAACACTCCTATACGCAAACCAAACTCGGTCGAACTCAATCCTGCCCGGCCCCTGCGGGACCTTTGTGACCACTGCTTCTGTGATCTCCGCCGGAGTATCCAGCAGCTTGAACACTCGCTCCGCCGCCGCCATGGCAGATTGCAGAATGTTGTACTTTTCACTCAAATCCTGGATCGGCCGGAAGAACCGTTGTGCGTATTGCATGAATGCGACCAGAACCCCGAGCGTGGTCACGTTTCGCACCAGGTGAAAAGTCAGCAGCGTCTTCGGGTTAAAACTCACCGCCAGGCCCGTAACCATCCAACCGCGTATCACGTCTTTTCCACCGAACCAGATCACCAGCGCAATCGCAATCGAAGAAAGAATTTCTACTATCGGGTAATAAACCGCGTGCGCCATGATTGCGTCTTTATATGCGTCCATGTGCTGCGCGTTCACGTCGGAAAAAGTCTTGAACGCCTTTTTCTCGCGATTGAACAATTGCAGCACCACCATTCCGCTCACGTGCTCCTGCAGGTGCGCATTGATCCTTGCAATCGCAACTCGAATTCGCCGGTAGGAATCGCGCACCCGATCACGAAACAGCTTGGTCGCATAAAAGATGAACGGCAGCACCGAAAATGTGATCAGTGCCAGCTTCCAGTTCACCGACAGCATGATGGTGAGAATCCCCGCCAGCACGAAGATGTCTTCAAAAATTGAGACCACGCCCGAGGTGAACATTTCATTGAGCGCGTCCACGTCTGTTGTCACTCGCGTTACCAACCGGCCCACCGGATTTTTATCGTAGAACCCGATGTGCATGCGCTGCAGGTGCCGGAAGATTTCGCTGCGCAGATCGAACATCACCATCTGCCCAGCCCACTGCATGAAATATGTCTGAAGATATTCCAGCAAAAAGCTGAAAATCGTCAGGCCCACATATATCCCGGCGATTTCGGCAATGCCCGTTAGAGGGCGCGGACTAAGCCAACTGGTCAGCCAAGCGGGCTTCTCATGCGTAGGAGCAAGGTAGCGGTCAATCGCCACCATGGTTAGGAATGGCCCCAGGACGTCGGCGCCCGCCTTCAGCACAATCGAAACCAGGGCCACCATCACCTGCCAGCGATACGGACGCAGATACCGCAGGATCCGCCGCATCAACCGGCTGTCATACGCTTTACCGAGAACCTCTTCTTCGTGGGGCATTCCCGACTATTCTAATGGTTCTCACCGACAGGGATGCCGGCGTTTACCCAAAGAAAGTGGAGATACGGGCGTCCCTGCCCGTCAGCTCTTTAGTGCAAAGTATATTTCGCGTGAGTGGAACTTACGGACTCGATTTTTCTATGTGCGCCTTATATGCATAGACGACCGCCAACAGCGGCGCTGCGACCAGTACGCCCCAGAACGGCCACACAATTCCCAGCACGATCGGCGCAAGTATCGATGCCCAGATAGGTACCTTGGCCGTCCTTCTCATGATGAATGGCTGCAGCAGAAGCCCATCGATCACCACGATGACCGCATACAGGGCCAGAACACCCAACGGATGCTGCCAATCTCGCCACGCGATAGTCGCGGCTAAGACGGGACCGATCAAACTCAGAATCGGACCGAGATGCGGCACGATCTGCAGTAACGCCGCCAGGATTGCCCAGAACGGATAAAAGGGAACATGCAGGTAATAAAGTCCGATCAGCCACAGGATTCCAACCGCAACTGAATCCTGAATCTGCGCGATCGAGAAGAGTGAACGATGAAACTTAAATCGTCCAGCGCAGTAACGTCGCCCCAACTGTAAAGCCCGCGCCCACGGAAGCCAGCAACACTAGATCGCCTTTCTTCAGTCGACCTTCATCGCGCGCCGTCTGCATGGCCAGGGGAATTGTTCCGGCCGTGGTATTTCCATAACGGTCAATATTGATGATCACGCTTTCAGGCTTCAGTCCCAGCCGTTCTGCCGTGGCATTGATGATTCGCTGGTTCGCCTGGTGCGGAATAAAGCAGTCGATGTCGCTCGCCTTCACGCCATTCCTCTGCAGCAGCGTTTCGCAAACGTCCGCCATCTTTCGTACCGCAAACTTAAACACGGCCTGCCCATCCTGATGCACGAAGTGCATCTTCTTCTCCACCGTCTCATGCGTCGCCGGATGCAGGCTGCCTCCGCCCGGCATATATAACGAGCAAGCTCCCGAACCATCTACTTCATGCACAAAGTCGATCAGACCGGAATCATCTTCCGCTCGCTCCAGAATCACCGCGCCCGCGCCATCGCCAAAAAGAATGCAAGTTGCCCGGTCCGTGTAATCCAGAATCGCCGTCATCACGTCTGCCCCGATTACCAGCACCTTCTTATGTGCCCCGGTCTGAATGAATTGCGCGCCCGTCTGCAGCGCGTAAAGAAACGCCGAGCACGCCGCTGATAAATCGAATCCCCACGCCCCCTTCGCTCCTAATTTGTCCTGCACCAGGCACGCGGTAGAAGGGAAGAGCATGTCCGGAGTGACCGTCGCCACCACAATGGATTCAATCTCACTCGCATCAATGCCACGTTGCGCCAGCGCAATTCTTGCCGCCTCGGTTGCCAGATCACTTGTAGCCACCCCTTTATCGACCACATGCCGTTCGCGAATCCCCGTGCGGCTCATGATCCATTCATTCGAGGTCTCAACAATTTTTTCAAAATCGGTATTGGTCATCACCCGCGGAGGCACGTACGTGCCCAGGGCAGTGATTTTGGCGCGCGCAGCCTTATTCAATGGATGGATCTCCTGCTTGAATGTGGAACGGTTATTGTACGCAGGCAGGCAGGAATTTCCAAAAGACTGGGGATTCCGGTGGTGGGGTGTTTTGGCTCACCGTTTTAATTGTTGCAACGTGAGGATTAGCACTAGAGCAATCCACAGTACGCCGGCTATCCGAATTGCCGATGGCTTCGCCGTGATGGATTTACCTCTGTGAAGCCACTGGTAAAATCTGATGACATTGCTTGGAAAAAGCAGCCACCATAAGCCAACGCCAATAAACACGATCAGCTCTAGATAATCTTGAGATTTCACGTTGCCTTTAGTCTTAGTCCCTGTAAATACCGAAATCCGTTAGAGCTTGTCAGCTCTCCGGCTGAGCCTCTGTCGAAAAACAAAAAATAGTCCTGGAATCACGAATGCCCACACCAGATAGAAGATCCAATCCGACGGGCCGGAGTGCCCAGCCAGCTCCATGTGAAAAACCGGCTCAAGCCGCCACAATAGCGGCGTTAGCGCCATGGCAAAAATCCATCCAGCGGGAAAACCCACCAGCACCGCGGCAATGATCGCCAGAGCCGTACGTTTTATGTTCACTTTGTTTGCTAAGTATTGGAGGTGTTTCTCTGCGTCCGCCGCGCCGATCTCGCAGTCGATGCCGGATTTATCCCTCTGCGTACTCTGCGGCGGGTCTCTGCGATCTCTGCGGTTAAAAGCTTTAAACGCCAAAAGCAAAAGCCAGGCACCGGCGACCCACTGCACACGCAAGAGCCCGTTACCGTTGCTTCCTTCCGGACCTGGCGGGGTTGGCGGGAAGGCGTCGCGCGGGACCGATGCCTGACCAAATCAATTCTAGCAAAGCCCTCCCAGCCGTCGTCCCGGGACTCTTCCGTACCCTTTACCTTCTCCCCAATTTCCGCAACAATTAGGACGATATTCCCATGCCCCCGTTCACCGAAGAGATCACCCTCGCAGATGCCATCCGCCGCTACTTCGACGTGGTGCTCTATCTCTTAATCTTCACCGGATTCGGCACTGTGGCATCGACCGGCCGGCTTGATCTCGCAACTGTTTTGATTATCATCTCTGCGCTGCTTTACCGCGGATACCTCCTCTTATTTCCCGCGCGTTCCTCGGGGCCACCGTGCACCTGGTTTTGTTCGTGATGCTTGTCCGTCTGTTCTCCGCCCAACGCGATCGTGATCATTATTTTCTGGCGGTGCTTTCGTTTCTGATGGTGCTCGCGGCCGCCGTGCTCACCGTCGATAGCACTTTCCTGATCGCACTCGCCGGCTTCGTGCTGCTCTCCATCACTGCATTCATCCTGATGGAAATGATGCACTCGTTGAAAAAATCTCCTGTGCTGGCCCGCGATCAACGTGCGCAAAGTGTACATCGCAAGTTGTCTTTCACCCTCATGGGAATTGCGCCCGTCTTGCTGCTCTTCATTTCTTTATGCGGGATGGGCATTTTCTTTTTTCTGCCGCGCATTTCCGCAGGTTTCATGAGTGCTGAATCGGGCGCCAACGACATCACTACCGGATTTTCCGACCGGGTGGAACTCGGGCGCATCGGGCAGATTCAGCAATCCAGGGCGGTCGTTATGCACTTGGCGATTGATGGCGACTCACTCGGCGGATTCGCGCCCAAGCTGCGCGGTGTCGCGCTGAACATCTTCGAGGGAAACACCTGGTCGCATCCGAACAACAACACGAAAATCCTTCCGGGCTCCGATGGCCGTTTCAATCTTGATCTTCGGAATTCCCGAAATCCCAGCCAGCGCGGTCACAGCATTCATTACCACGTTACGATGGAGCCATTTGTCAGCGAAGTTTTTTTCCTTCTAGCTACGCCCCAGTCTCTGGAAGGTAATTACCGCGCTGTTTCTGAGGATCCGGATGGCTCTGTTTTTGATCTCGACAACGAGCATCCTGTCGGCCGCTACGAAGCGGATTCGCGGATCCCGACTCCAAGCGCCGTTCTCCTGCAGTCCAACGCCGATCTGAACGTCGATCGCCTTT
>QHZX01000240.1:5186-10887 GCA_003224835.1 Acidobacteriota bacterium
TTACGGATATACCCTGCAGCTTCCCAAGGCGAAGTCTTCCGATCCCGTCGCTGACTTCCTCTTCGTGCGGCGTGTCGGTCATTGCGAGTATTTCTCATCCGCCATGGCGCTCATGCTCCGCACCATCGGCATCCCTTCGCGCGTGGTCAACGGATTTGCGGGAGGCGAGTTTAACGACATCACTTCCCAATACGTCATCCGCGCCAGCGACGCTCATTCCTGGCTCGAGGCCTATATCCCCGGCGAAGGATGGCTCACCTTCGATCCCACGCCCGCCGGCAATGCGAAAGCTCATTCCGAGTGGAACCGGTTCATGCTTTACATGGACGCCATGTCGTCGTTCTGGCGCGAGTGGGTAGTCAACTACGATCTTGCCCATCAACTCCGCCTTGGCCAGGACGCAACTCGCGGCAGTCGCGCCATCGTCGGCCATGCGCAATCTTGGGCACGCATTCAGTACGAGAAGATATTGGCATGGGCGCGTCGCAGTCAGGACCGGGTCAGCGCTGCCAGTCTGAAATGGGGAGTACGGACGGTTATAGCGGTCGCTTTATTTCTGCTGATAATCAGCTTTCCACGATTGCTGGTTCTGTCTCAGAAACTCCGCTTCGCGCGCCATCCCCGCCGGGCGCCGCAACTTGCCGCCAGCATCTGGTATGAACGCCTCCTTCGGCAGACGGCGAAACGCGGATGGAAAAAATCTCCGTCGCAAACTCCCGAAGAGTTCGCCGCAGTGATCAGTGATGACAAAATTAAAGGCCATGTCCTGGATTTCACCGAGCATTACGAGCGCGCCCGCTTCGGCAACTCCGCCGAAGACGCCTCTCGCCTCCCCGAACTCTACGAAGAAATCAAAACCTCTCGCTAACTGCTGCGGTACTTAACCATTTTGGTTTGCACTACCACAACGAGGGTGCCCCATCCTACGCGGTTTTCGTAGGGTGGGAACCACGACAAGTAACCATCCTTGTGTGGCTCGGAGATGCTTTCCCCGCCTTCGATTGTCATCCCGAACCCACCCTCTCAGGGTGGGAGAGGGACCTGACGATGCCCATGAATCTGCGGGGACGTTTGCCCGGAATACTATCTCCGAACGAGCTGACGATGCCCTGCTAACTCTGCGGTTCAAGGCTTTGAACATCCTCAGCCGTGCTGCACCATCCAATTACAATGAAAGCCGATATGAAGATCGGCGTCCTTGCCCTGCAAGGTGATTTCGACGCGCACCGCGAACGGCTGGAAGAGCTCGGCGCCGAAGTTGTGCTCGTCAAAAAGCCCGAGCAGTTGGGAAGAATTCGTGCGCCTAAACCCCACCTTCGGCACTTGCGCCGGTGCAATCCTTCTCGCCAAAGAGATCGAAAATCCCCGTCAGACCGGTCTCGGCGCACTCGACATCAGTATTCGCCGCAACGCCTATGGCCGCCAGCTCGAGAGCTCCATACGGGAAGGCCTGCTCGGCCAATCCCCGATCGAGATGGTTTTCATCCGCGCCCCCAAAATCGAGCGCGTCGGCCCGCAAGTCGAAGTGCTCGCCACAGAAGGGAAGGACCCCGTCGTTGTGCGCCAGGGTAAGACCATGGCCGCCACCTTCCATCCCGAACTGACGGACGACACGCGGGTCCATCAGGCCTTCCTGGATCTTGTCCAGAATGGCAAAAGGCCTAAGTAACTAAAAGCCTAGGCGCCCTAGCCTTTCGTTACTTGTTTGCACCCCCGAACCGCTGCACAATGCCCGAACCGGGAGGCTCTATGAACAAAGTACTCAGAACTGTTCTGACCCTTGTCTTCAGCGCGTTATTGCTCAGCGCAATCGCAATGGCTCAGACCAGCAGCGCAACTGCTACCAAATCCAATGCAAAGGCCAATACAAAAACAAGCACCAAGGCCAAAACAAAGACAACCGATNNNAAAAAGGCTCATGCGAAATCTGCACAGAAATCAACAAAGACCGCGCAGATAAAGCCGGTGTCCTCAAAGACGATCAGTGGCAAGAAGTCTCAGCCGAAGTCCAAGACCAGCAAAACCTCGTCTAAGAAGACCGCCACGGCCAGCAAGAAAACACCCAAGAAGGCCTAAGCACCGCTAACCAGTCCCACGTGGGAACCTCTGGCCCTCACGTGGGGACAGCCTCACGCGTGCGCTGATACGGCAATCGCAAAAATAATTTCAAGAACAATTTCAAGAACGATTTAAAGATAAAAAGATAATATGTGTCATCCCGAACCCGTCCTCTCAGGACGGGAGAGGGACCTGACGATGCTCATGCATCCGCAGTGTCGTCCGGACAGAGCATCCCCGGAAGCCGCGCCTGCCTCAGGCTGTGAATCAGGCACGAAATTGAAGTAAAAAAAGCCTGTCATCCCGAACCTGTCTCAGGACGGGAGAGGGACCTGATGATGCCCGTACATCCGCACTGCCGTGCAGACAGAGCATCCCGCATCCGCAAAAGTGACTATAGGCCTAGCCCACGCCCCCTGCCCTCCTCTAGTCCTTACGGAACTGTTCTCACCTGCGCGCCGCCGCTAGACTTGTCCAATCCCCATCGAACGGCGAACACACGGCAGGAACAAGAGCGAACAGATTTAAAGCGAGGGTTAGCCTGCGATGCATTTGCAATGGTTCAGTCAGCACAGCTTCATATTCAATCTGATCGTCGCGTACATTCCGCTGGTTGCGACCGTGACGACCACGATCCTCAGTATGGTGCTGGCCCGCGCCACCCTGCGCTACGCCGAATCCAGCGACAAGAGCCTGGCATTGGCGCGCGAGGAATTCGAACGCCAATGGTCGCCCGAACTGCACATCAAGCTTGAGAAGGTTTCATCGCGGCAAGCGAAAATCGTAGTCACAAATCTCGCGAAAATTTCTGTGCTGCTGCAAATGGTGCAGTTGCGCCGTCTTGCCATGGGGGTGCCTTCCTTGCGCACTATCCTGAATGAGCCGCTCGTTGGCGGCACCACCTGGACCCATGAGTTGGAAAAAAATCTGTTTAGCTGTACCGGCGACGACTACCAGGGCCAGATCGCTGCTTCCATGACTTTCTATGCCTCAGGACGTCTCTTCCGCACCGACTGGTTCCGCTTTCAGATCCAGGTCAGCCACGGTGAAATTCTCCGTCTTGAACCGGTGAACATCGCCGCACGCCGTGTTCGCATGCTCGATGGCACCGGAGAAGAAACAGAAGAACTAGCCAAGGACGTAGTCAGAGCCAACGCCGCCAACGCCTAATCGCCTAGCGCGCAACCTAAATCGTGAATAGTCATCAATCGTGAGGTGAATAGTCATCAATCGTGAGGGTGCCCCACCCTACGCGGTTTTCGTCGGGTGGGAACCTCGAACCGTTCCCAGGGATGTTGAGGTGATTTGAAGAAGAGAAACTACTGAGCCGCGGCTTGCACATCCACACTGTACCGCGCGACCTTAAAATATGCAGCGTTGCCGTTCTTACCCACGCGGACCACAACCCGGTTGAAGTGCCGGCTGTGTACCGAGCGATCGACCGCACAAATTCTCGGCACAGCGTACCAGGCTCCGGCCAGCGTCGCGACCAGCATTATCAGCGCGCTCACTCGGATTCCGATCCCGTAGCGCTCCTCGACTACTGCCGTCTGGGCGAACACATCGCCAATTCGTTGACGAATACCCGAACATCCAGCCACCAGCGCGCCCAAGAGATAAAAGCCAATCCCGTCTACGAGACGAAGAGCATTCCGCACCGCGCATGATCTAAAGATGCCGCGGCCGTCACTTCCCACCACGCGGATCCCAACCAGCGCTTTGCCCAGCGTGGCGCCGCATACTGATTCAAACAGCCAGCCATAAAGAAAAAGTATGGTGGCGTTCAGCACTACCGCCATCAGTATCGCCGCGGTGGTGAGCTGCAACTCCGCTCCCTCGACCGCGCCCCATCGCATGAACGCCCAAGCGTCTACAATCGCGAACAGGCCAAACAGCAATGCCGTATCGAGCGAAAAAGCGATAAACCGATCACCCAAGGTGGCAAAGCGGTATTCACCATTGCTGCCACTTCTAGCCGGAGCCGAAGATTTAGCTGCGGGCGCGGGCTCAACCACGCCAGATTCCTCTAGCAGATGTTGGCCCGCGGGGATGTCCTCCCCGCATCGGTCGCACTGCGCAGCATACGGGCTAAGTTGGCTCTGGCAATTGGGACACTGCATAGTTGTTAAAACCTAATCTTTAGTCCATTAAGCATATCCCGCTATGGGCCAATAACTGGCATCACGGAAGGTCAGCATCGTCTAGCCACTGGCCAACTGAGTCTTGATACGTTTTCCGTTAGCGACCACAAACGAGGGTACCCGATCATTTTGTGATTTCGGGAAGCGCTGGGAACACAATTGAATTCTTGGTGGGAGATGAATTATGAGCGGTACCGTTCGACTACTTCCCGAAGGATGCGGAGAAACTCTGTTGTCGGTTCATTTTTATTTACGTAAATGTCCACCCCATCTAACTTTGTCGGAGTGGCGCCGGAAAAAACAATCACGGGAACATCGGGCTTAATCTTCTTCATTTGTTTTGCAAGCTCTGTCCCGATTGTCCCCTGCAGCATGTGGTCGGCTATGACCGCGCAAACCGGCGTGTCCTGAAGGATTTTCAGGGCATCAGCCGCCATCGTAACTCCAATCACGTTGTAACCGTTTTGCTCCAGGAACCCCTTTCTTAAACTCAAATACAACTCGTCATCCTCGACGCAGAGGATGAGGGGCTTCGCAGCCACAACAAGACGCGTTTTTCGCAGAAGATTCTCGTATGGTGTCGGCAAAAATACCCCGGGGAGGCCTCAATGCTCTCCCATGTGGCCTCTGGCGTAAATACAGTAAACACTGTACGGTACAGCACCAATGTAAGTCACTTATCGTGCGTGGCACTTTTTGGGGATAGAGGGATCTGGGTGTCGGTTTTGCGTCGACCTACTATCGCTGAGGGTGCCCGCGCTACGCGATTTTCGTAGGGTGGGAACCACAACTGACTCAGCTCGAGCCACGCTACGCGACTAAATACCTGTCATCCCGAGCGCAGCAATTGAATTCCCAACGGGAAATCAATTGCGGAGTCGAGGGACCTTGCGTTTTAAACTCATCGCGAAGGCAGCGGACGCACAAAAATGTTTCCCACCCACTTGACATACGAATTGCGTAACGGTATGGTTACACATTATGCGTCACCATTCAGTTACATATTCGCGGGATGCCGCCTTCAACGCCCTTGCCGATCCCACCCGCCGCGCGGTGCTCGACCTGCTGCGGGCAGGAACACGTCCCGCCGGCGAAATTGCCCGTGCATTCCCCATTTCGCGACCGGCAATTTCGAAGCACCTCAAAATTCTCCGGCGCGCCCATTTAGTCGACGAGCGCCGCGAAGGTCGGCACCGCCTGTATCAGCTCAATCCCGAGCCGCTCAAAAGCGTCGACGCCTGGATCGACGAGTATCGCCGCTTCTGGACTGCGAGCCTCGAAAATCTGAAATCGTTTGTCGAGTCCGAATACGAAAAAGAAATCAGTGCCAGCAATCCGCCCACATCCAAAACTCACTTAAGGAGAAAAGACTCATGAAACGCACCGCTCTAGCTGTATCAACTTTCACGCTGCTCGCTGCCATGGCCGCCTTCGCTCAAACCACAGGCCAGAAATCCTTCGACACCATGAAGTCCCTTTCCGGCAACTGGGAAGGGAAGGAC
>QHZX01000241.1 GCA_003224835.1 Acidobacteriota bacterium
TTCCGCGCACGCTTCATATGTCACTGGTCGGCCTGCGTGACATGAGTGTCATCGAGACTCCGCCCAAAGATCGTATTGCGATCCAAACCGTGGTTGCAAACTGGGACGAAAAACTCATTCGCTCCTCGATCGAACAGGAGTTGGAGCGCGGCGGACAGATTTACTTTGTTCATAATCGCGTGGATACGATCTGGGAGATCGCGGCCAAGCTGCAGTCGCTGGTGCCTTCGGCTCGAATCATGGTGGGACACGGGCAGATGTCCGAGGGCGAACTCGAAAAAGTCATGCTGAAATTCATGCGCCACGAAGCGGACATTCTGGTGGCGACGACGATCATTGAGAACGGACTCGACATTCCGCTATGCAACACGATTCTGATCAACCGCGCCGATCGCTTTGGTCTTTCGGAGTTGTACCAGTTGCGTGGACGCGTCGGAAGATCCAATCGCCGCGCCTACGCTTATTTGCTATTGCCGTCTGAGATTGAATTGACGCCGATTGCGCGCCGCCGGCTGGCGGCCTTAAAAGAGTTTTCCGATCTTGGCGCAGGATTCAAAATCGCCGCGCTCGATCTCGAGCTGCGCGGTGCGGGCAATCTCCTGGGCGGCGAGCAGAGTGGACACATCGAAGCCGTTGGATTCGACCTCTACACGCAGATGCTCGAACAGGCGGTCCGCGAGATGAAGGGCGAAGCCGAACCGCAGCCGCAGGCGCAACTCAACTTGGGACTGAACATTCGGATTCCCGCCGATTACATCACCGAAGAAAATCAACGCTTGCGAATGTACAAGCGGATCGCCGGTGTGGAAACCGAGCGTCAGTTGGCCGACGTGGAAGCAGAGCTGAAAGACCGTTACGGGGAGCCACCACTGCCGGTGCGGCAGCTGCTTCGTTATGCCGCATTGCGGTTACAAGCCGTGCAGGCCGGCGTCACCGCGATTGAACGCAAACGTGACCTGGTCAGCGTCCGTTTCCGTCAAGATGCGCCTGTGGATCCGGGCAAGCTGGCGAGCTTCGTTTCTTCACAACGTGGAGCGCAGTTTCTGCCTGACGGCACTCTGAAATTTGTAGCAAAAGGTTTAGATCCTAAAGAATTGCTTGAACAGCTGCAAACTTTGCTCGGCAATCTTGCAGAAAATATGCAGGCGTCGATAGCTTAAGGTCGCGCGCCTTACACTCCGATAGCGATCATGCCGAAAATGCCCTGCTCTCTTGTTGTGATACCGTAAATCGGGACGCAAATGAAAAATCCTACATTTTTCCTGACCTTACTATTGTGCTTAGCTTCGGTGTTACCTCTACGTGCTGAAAGCCAAAATGTGGCCGCCTTCAATGCGCTGGTGGACAAGTATTTTGATTTTTACTTCTCCTTTCACCCGACGGATGGTACCGCTGCTGGTTTTCATCAATACGACCAAAAACTTGAAGACTATTCCGCGTCCGCGCAAGCTCAACAAATACGCGGCTTCAGGGATTTTCTGGGCAAGTTCCAAGCAGTCGATGCTTCGAAGTTACCCGCCGATACTGCTGCCGATCGCGACTGGGTGATCAGTTCGATTCATTCCGAACTACTCGAGCTTGAAAACATCCAGATGTGGAAGAAGGATCCGGACCACTACAGCGGGGCAGTGACCAACAGCATTTTCGTGATCATGAAGCGAAACTACGCTTCGCCTGAGGAGCGTCTGCGCTCGGCCACAGAGCGAGAACGGCAGATCCCGAAGGCTCTCGAATACGCACGTGAAAACCTGCAGAATCCGCCGAAAATTTATACCCAGATTGCGCTCGAACAACTGCCCGACGAAACCGATTTCTTCCGCAAAGATGTGCCCGAGGCATTCTCAGATGTAAAAGATCCCAAGCTGCTGGCGGAATTCAAGGCTTCAACCCAGGGCGTTATAGACGCTTTTGATAGCTATCAGAAATATCTGAACGATTCTTTGCTGCCTAAAGCCGATGGTGATTTCCGCCTCGGTGCTGACAACTATCGCAAGAAATTGCTTTATAACGAAATGGTCGACATCCCACTCGACCGGCTGCTCGCGATCGGGTACGAAGACCTGCACCGTAATCAGGCCGCGCTGAAGAAAGTCGCTGCGGAAATCGACCCCAAACGTCCGGTGCAAGAGGTCGTAGCCGAGCTGCAGAACCAGCATCCCGCCCCCGACCAACTACTGCAAGCTTTCCGCGATACATTTTCGGGGCTGACCAGTTTCATCGAAAGCAAGAAGATTGTCACGATTCCCGCCAGCCAGCCGCCGATCCTTGAGCCCACGCCTCCATTCGAGCGTGCGACCACCGAAGCTTCCATGGATACTCCCGGAGCTTACGAGACCCGGGACCGCAAGGCTTTTTTTAATGTCACTACTCCGGATCCGAAATGGCCGCCGCAGCGCATCGAGGACTGGATGAAGACTTTCAATAACAGCATGATTCCCGGCACTTCGATTCATGAGGTCTATCCCGGCCACTTCGTACAATTTGTGTGGATCGAGAAAAATCCTTCGAAAATCCGCAAGCTGATCTTCTCAGGAACCAACGCCGAAGGATGGGCGCACTACTGTGAGCAAATGATGCTCGATCAAGGTTATGGCAACGGCGATCTTAAATTGCGTCTGGGACAGCTGGAGGATGCGCTGCTGCGTAATGCACGTTATATCGTCGGTATACAGTTGCACACCGGCAACATGACCCTGGATCAGGCGCGAAAATTCTTTGTGGAAGAGGGATTCCAGACTGCTGCCGTAGCCGACGTCGAAACCAAACGGGGTACCGGCGATCCAACTTATCTCATGTACACGCTTGGCAAGCTGCAAATTCTCAAGCTGCGAGAGGATTATCGTAAAATGCGCGGAAACGATTTCAGCCTCTTGGAATTTCACAATCGGCTAATGGAGCAGGGCGGCGTGCCGCTGAAGATTATTCGTAAAGCCATGCTGGGAAATGACAGCCCTACGCTTTGATGTAAAGCTGCATCCAAAGCCGTTCACGTTCGCGCAAGGCCAATAACTATGATGAATGTCTGCAAAGCCGTTTTCCCAGCAGCCGGATTGGGAACTCGATTTCTGCCCGCGACCAAAGCTCAACCCAAGGAGATGCTGCCGCTGGTAGACAAGCCGATCATTCAATACGGCGTTGAGGAGGCAATGGCCGCGGGCTGCGACCAGATCATCATGGTCACGGGTCGTGGCAAGACTGCGATTGAAGACCATTTCGACGTCAGCTTCGAGCTGGAAAAAATCCTGGAAGAGAAGGGAAAAAAGGACCTGCTGAAGGTCGTGCGGCAAATTTCAGACATGATCCACGTCGCCTATGTCCGGCAAAAAGAGGCGTTGGGACTCGGACACGCAGTGCTGACGGCGCGTGAGCTAGTCGGACATGAGGCGTTTGCAGTCCTGCTCGCCGATGATGTCATCGATGCGGAAGTGCCCGTGCTCAAGCAGATGATACGTGTCTTTGAGCAGACCCAATGCTCGGTGATTGCAACTCAGATCGTCGAAGGGGCAGCCATTTCAGCCTACGGCGTGCTCGACGTGAAGCCCGCGGATGGCCGACAGGGCGGACGTTTATACGAAATCTTAAATATGGTCGAGAAACCGCCGTTCGAAGAGGCGCCTTCGAACCTGGCCATTATTGGGCGCTATATTCTGACCCCTACCATCTTCGACGTCCTCGAGCACACGCCGGTCGGTAAGGGTGGCGAATTGCAATTGACCGACGCGATGCGATTGCTGCTGAAGCGTGAAAAAATGTACGCCTATGTTTATGAAGGCAAACGCCACGACATAAACTGGATTGATATCGAGTGATTCCGAGGGACATTTTCCTCGATTCGGATCGACGAACTGCTAGGTCCCGCTTTCCTTCAGCTTCTTCGATTTTTCCTCAACTCCCTTTGCCAGCTTCTCTTTGTGCGCATGAAGTTTCTGCGCGATCGCAGAATCTGCCACTCCTAAAATTTGCGCCGCCAGAATTCCGGCATTAGTCGCGCCCGGTTTTCCGATCGCGACCGTTGCCACCGGAATTCCTGCCGGCATCTGTCCCGTTGCCAACAGCGAGTCTAATCCGTTCAGGGAGGTCGCAGAAATTGGAACTCCGATCACCGGAAGCGTCGTGTGCGCGGCGATCACCCCTGCTAGATGTGCAGCTCCGCCAGCGCCCGCAATGATCACTCGAATTCCGCGATCGGCAGCCTTACGCGCATAGTCGGCCGTGCGGTCAGGCGAGCGATGCGCAGAAGTCACATCGATTTCGTATGCAATGCCGAAACCCTCCAGCGCTTTTCCTGCCTCGCGCATGATCTCAAGATCAGAATCACTTCCCATCACAATAGAAACCACAGGCTTGCTCATTCGTTCTCCTGAAGATTAGCGGTTGAAGCCGCTCGTTTTTTGTTCCGGCTCATTGGCACGACTCAAGCCGTGCCCTGAACACCTAAAATCACTTTTTCAGCGCTCTCGCGCCAATGTCTTTGCGGTAATGCGCGCCATCAAATTGGATCTTACTGGCCGCCTCGTACGCACGATCGGCGGCGTTGTCGAGACTAGCAGCCCGTGCGGTCACGCCCAGCACTCGGCCACCCGATGTATAAAAAGCTCCATCACGAACGCTGGTTCCAGCATGAAATACTTTCACGCCTTCGACTTCGTCCGCGTCTTCAATCCCGGTAATTTTCTTTCCTACTTCAATGGTTCCCGGATATCCGCCCGACGCCATCACCACACAAACCGAAGCATCTTGCGACCAGCGAAAGTTGCCGTCGCTCACGCGCCCCTCAATTGATGCCTCAATTGCCTCGAGCAAATCGCTTTCAAGCCTCATCATGATGGGCTGGGTCTCCGGATCACCGAAGCGGCAGTTGAATTCGAGCACCATCGGGCCGCGGGCAGTCATCATCAGCCCGCAGTAAAGAATTCCCTTGTATGTCATGCCCTCGGCTTTCATGCCCTCGATTACCGGGCGGGCGACGTGCTGCAGCAGCCAGTTGCTCATCTGCTGGTCCAGCAATTGCGAAGTCGAATACGCGCCCATGCCGCCCGTGTTCGGACCGGTGTCGCCGTCGCCCACCCGCTTGTGGTCCTGCGCGGCCACCAAGGGAGCGACGCGTTCTCCGTCGCTGAGCACCAGAAATGAAATCTCGTCTCCCTTCAGGCATTCTTCAATCACAACACGCGCCCCGGCCTCGCCGAGCATTTTTCCGCTAAGCATTTCGGCCCCGGTTGCGGCAGCTTCGTCTTTGGTCTTAGCGATAACCACGCCCTTTCCAGCGGCAAGCCCGTCGGCCTTGATCACCACCGGCGTGCTGAACCGGCCAATCGCGTGGTCGAACTCCCCGAGCGAATCACAAATCGCGTAGTGAGACGTGGGAATGCGGCGCCGGTGCATGAATTCTTTGGCGAAACTTTTGCTGGTTTCCAGTTGCGCGGCAGCCTTGGTCGGGCCGAATACCGGCCAGCCATGCCGGGTGAACTCGTCCACGATCCCAAGCTGAAGCGGCAGTTCGGGGCCGACGACGGTCAAGTCTGGCTTGAGTTGTGCCGCAAGTCTCACGATCGATTCCAGACTTTTTAGGTCGACTGGCGCGCATTCGGCCTCACCGCTGATCCCGCCGTTTCCAGGCGCGCAATAGAGTTCGCTGATCCGCGGCGATTGCCGCAGTTTCCATGCTAGCGCGTGCTCGCGTCCGCCATTACCTATGAGGAGAACTTTCATGGCCAGAGGAAATAAGGTTAGGGTGAGGAAGAATCTATTGTCAAACTTCGAGGGATAGTATTAGGCCCGGGAGCGTGGCCCCCGTCGTCGACGGCTGATCATGCCTGGCAAGAAATCAAGGTAAAGAACGGAAGCTGCTTGCTGCAACTCGGACTACTTGGCCGAACAATTTTCCCGCCCTGTATCGGCGACACTTGCGATAAGCCACTTGCCATCGGTGCGAACAAGGCTGAACAAGTCCGTCCCGCAGTGGTCTACTTTGCCATCTACCAGAAAGTCAAACGAAGCCCACACCACCGCCAGATCGTGATCGATCCGCACTAACGGATTATGGATTCTCTCCTCAATGTGAGTCGCTCCGGGGCGTCCCACGCGGTCCGCAAATGCCTCAAAGGTCATCTGAGTGGGCTTGCCGTCCCGCATCAGCACCATGGTGCCGCCAGTGAGCAAAGGTTTCCTGATCGCATCCGGGTCACGTTTCGCCATGCCGTCGAACAATGCCATTACCGGCGCGAGGACCGCCTGCTGATCTGCTGGTGCGGCTTGCAGAGAAGAAATCAAAAAAGGGATGACGGTTGCACCAGCAAGAACGGACACGAAGCGCGATGAATGAAATATGTTCATGGCTCTTGATTCTAAACTGAGCAACTATTTGCAGTTATAAGACTGCATTTAAATCTCCGACTCGCTCGAAAAGCATGTATGTACGAAGAATATGAAAGTGAAGTGCACGGCGTGGAACCAACATCTGTTTTGAGACTGCCACTTCTTCAACTCTTCTCTGGCGGCCTCGCTGGTGTTCCGTCCTTCTTCACATAATGCGCATACCAGGCCAAGTTCCGTTGCAGCCGGTCTTTGATATGCGAAGGTGTTTTGAAACCGTGAAATTCGCCGGGATAAACCACCAACTCAGTTTCGCGCCCCAGGCTTTTCATCGCCTCATACATTTGCTCGCTGCCAATGATGGGAACATTCCAATCGATTTCTCCGCCCATGAACAGCGTTGGCGTCGTGATCTTGTCGACTTTGTCGAAGAACGAAAGCTTGTCCCAGATTGCGTGCTTCGCCCAGGGTTGGCCGAGTTCGGTGTCATAGTCAAGAATGTATTGGTCGTGTCCGTAGAGGGCGGCAAAAAATGACGAACCGGCCCCCGAAATTGCCGCCTTAAAGCGAGTGCTCTGCGCGATGACGAAATCCGTGGAAATCGCTCCATAAGACCATCCGCCGACGCCAAG
>QHZX01000242.1 GCA_003224835.1 Acidobacteriota bacterium
ACGCCGATGATTTTTTTCGGCTGCACTTACTATCCGTGGAGCGCTCTGAACTCATTTCCGATCCTGCAAAAGATCGTATTGATCAATCCGCTGGTTTATGCGAGCGAGGGCCTGCGGGCGTCGCTGGTACCGGGATTTCCGCATCTCTCGATGACCGCTGTACTTGCTGGGCTGGCAATTTTTGACTTACTGCTGCTGCTGGTGGGGCTGCGTCAGTTCGACAAGAAAGCAATCAGCTGAGTTGTTGTCTACCCATTTTGTTGGCAAAAAGGCTTTCAAAAAGCTTTTAACCGCGGAGAGCGCCGAGTCGAACGCAGAGGCCGCAGGGAAAGCATTACAGTCCAGCCAGAGTCACTCATTTGAGCTGTTCTCGGCGTTCTCTAATAATTTCTTTGCGAACTCTGCGATTAAAGGCTTTGCAACTGGAATAACCATGCCGGCAAGAAAACAATCGCAGCGTGCCTCCACTAAAACGGCGGGTTACTCAGGCACACCTCTGCCGAAGAAGCTAGGCATTCGCGACAATTATTCCGCCGTGCTCATCAATGCCCCGGATCGATTTGAACGAAAGCTGGATCCAGTGCCCACGACTGCGAAAATCGTTACCGATCCAAAAAACGCAAACGTGGCCGTGCTGTTCGCGTATTCCGTAGCTGAATTGGTGCGCGATTTTCGCCCGCTCGCCAAAGCCCTGCCCGAGAAAACTGCGCTGTGGATCGCGTGGCCGAAGAAGGCATCGGGGGTGGCGACGGATCTCAACGAAAATGTTGTTCGCGAACTTGGCTTAGCGTCCGGCTGGGTCGATTACAAAGTCTGTGCGATCGATGAGACCTGGTCAGGCTTATGTTTTGCGCGAAAGAAGAATTAGGTTTGTCATTCCGAACTGCTTTAGCAGTGAGGAATCTGCTATCAACACTCTTTGATCGCAGTGAAAAGCAGGTTCCTCACTGCTAAAGCAGTTCGGAATGATAGAGTTTGTGGAGAAGACCTGAGACAAGAAAATTGCGCGAAGCCTGCCAAGAACTGGTTTTGCGCTCTATTCAATCTGCACCAATTCGCTTGCCCCTGATTCCGATGCAGTCGTCACCGCTGGCCGTTGCGGATCGCGCCACCCATCCACTACCGAAACCTGATGCACACACGAAACCGTGCAATGTGGCGCGCAACTTTTTTCGGTGAGATATTCGCGGCGAATGTCGTCAATCGTGTACTTCTCGAGCGGGATCGCAGGATAGCCGCGTTGCTGCGAACAGTAATGCACTAAGCCATCCTCGCAGATATACAAATAACGGGCGCCGGCGCGGCACCGCCACTGGTTCGGCTGTCCTAACGCAATGTTGTCCTGAAATGAATTAATGCGGGTGAAGCTGCGCTTTTCGAGCGCCTTCATCTCGTGATAAACGCGGCGCTCTTCGTCTGCCAGCGGCTGCAGCTGGCCTTCCCCATCGTGAATAATTCCGATAGTCGAGCTGAACCCAAGCTCCAGGGCGCGCTTTCCGATGGTCAGCGCATCCTGCGGATTGCATACTCCGCTGCCAACCACCGAATTTATGTTCACGTGAAAGTCGGCGTGCTCAGCCAGCATCTGCAATTTTTTGTCGAGGACCTTTAGGCTCTTTTTGGAAACGTCGTCGGGATTGACGTTATCGATTGAAATTTGCAGCCACTCGAGGCCGGCATCGTTCAGCCGCTGGATGCGCTCAGGAACCAGCAGATAGCCGTTGGTGATCATTCCGGCGACCATTCCATTATGGCGAATGCGCCCGATAATTTCGTCAAGCTCCGGGTGCAGCAGCGGCTCGCCGCCACTAATCGTGATAACTGATGTCCCCAGCTCCGACAGTTTGTTGACGCGGCGGAACATGGTTTCGAGCGGCACCGGCTTCGAAACGTCGTCGAATTCATTGCAGTATTTGCAAGCCAAATTGCAGCGCCGCATCGGGATGATGTGCGCCAGCAACGGGTGATCAGTGGAGACGAGCGCGCCTAATATCTTGCGCACTCCGCGAACGGTTCTCCAGGAGGCCTTAAGGTTCCGGCGCAGTTTGGTTCGGGTACTTGGCATTTATGGGTTCTGATTATTAGAACACACGGAAGGGCTAAGTGCATCATTCTGAACAGCGTATGCGGGAGTTTATGGTGCGAACTGCGGTCGGCGGGCATCGGGCAGAGCAGATGTCCGGGTCGGCCCAGGGTTGTATCTGGGCACGTCTTCAGACGTGCCAGATAGTGCATCAGAAAGTTTCGGGCTTTAGCCCCTGTGCATTTTTGAATTCAATGGACTCGCTGAAGCGCGTTTCCACGTTCGGCACGAAATGCGGCACGTCTGAAGACGTGCCCAGATACAACCCTTAAAATACTTCGATCTTCTCATCCACCAGCTTCTTATCATCCTCATCCGTGCCGGTGAGTTCGAATGAATTTGTTAATACGGCTTTTCCCTTCTCAACGCTGGTAATGACATATGAGCAGCCGAACCAGTGAGCTTCCGCCAGGTCGGTTTGCGACCACTGCGCCGGATGATCGGGATGGGAATGATAGAAGCCGATGATGTCCTCTTCGCGCTCGCGGCCTTCGCGCTGTATGCGCACCAACTCCTTGGGATCGATGTTGTAGCGGTTCTGCGGCGAATCCGTGCGCGTATTTCCCGCGCGCGTCATCGAGGTCACGAGCCTCGCGCCGTCATCATCCATGCGGCCGAGCAGTACTCCACAGCACTCATGCGGATACGTCTCTTCGCCATGGTGGCGAAGCGTGTCGTAATGAGATTGACCAAGGCGCAACACGGGATTTAGTAAATTACTCGTTTACCAAATTACAAATTTGCTTCATCCTTCTGTCCAAAACCTCTCGCTCAAGTATTTATCGCCAGAGTCAGGGAAAATTGTGACGATGACGGCTTCTTCGTCTTTCCGCAATCGTTGCGCTACCTGCATGCACCCGGCAATGGCCGCGCCCGCGGAAATGCCCAGCAGCAGTCCCTCTTCACGAGAAGCGCGGATCGCATATGCATAGGCATTCTCAGTCGCAATTTCAATATCTTCGTCGGCTAGTTTTGGATCGTAAATCCGCGGCACAATGGCGCTGGCCATGTGCTTGGCGCCTTCAATTCCGTGAAAAGGTGAGTCAGGCTGCAAGGAGATGCAGCGGACGTTTGGGTTCAGTTCTTTCAATCGGCGCGAGGTGCCCATGAAGGTGCCGCTGGTGCCGAGCATTGCGACAAAATGCGTCACCCGTCCTTCCGTTTGTTGCCAGATTTCTTCGGCCGTGCCATGGTAATGAGCTTGCCAGTTGCCATCGTTGGAATACTGGTCAGCATAAAAATATTTTTCCGGCTCACGGGCGTAGAGTTCGCGGGCCGCAGTAATCGCGCCATCGGACCCGTCGGCAGGATCGGTGTAGATGATGTTTGCGCCGTAGGCAAACAGAATCCGCTTGCGTTCGACGGAAACATTGCCCGGCATGCAGAGTGTGACCGGAAACCCTTCGGCGGCGCCGATCATTGCATAAGCAATGCCGGTGTTGCCGCTGGTCGAATCGAGAAGAGTTTTGCCGGGAGGAAACTTGCTGCTGCGCCGCCCTTCTTTCACAATGTTGAAAGCAGCGCGATCTTTCACCGAGCCGCCGGGGTTATACCACTCAGCTTTTCCGAGGAGTTGGACATTGGGTAGATCGCGTGTAATCCGCTCCAGTCGCAGCAATGGCGTGTCCCCAATGCGCTCTAAGCTTCGTTGCCCCAGGCTGCGCTGTCCGAGCTTCGAAGGTTCGCGCGCAGCTTCGGGTTCGGCGAATTTGGTGGTTGAAGGACGCATCTGCTTGTGACTATCGTAATGTCGCAGAGAATACAAATCCGCGACTAATCGTTAGATTATAGAGGAGCCTCCCGGGATACAGTGGAGCGGGTATGCGTCCAATAAGTGATGGCCGCATCTAAGATGTCGAGGCAAGCTTGGCTATTAGCTCTTAGCAGTTAGCTAAAGCGAGTCTGGATTTGATCGGAGCTGGAGTTAACAGCTACAAGCTAGGAGCTAAATTAATGGCAACCACAGTAGAGCAACGCACGTACGAAGACGCCGTGCAGTGGCTTCGCGATCACGGTTTTGACGTTATTGAGGCGCCGGGCAGACCGCGCCGCGTGTTTGTGAAGAAATACAGCGTCTCGGCAGCGATTGAGAAAGACGGCGAGGATGGAGTGAAAATTTTCGCCTATCCCGGATACTTGATCAATGGCGAGATGTCGAAGCTCATCAACCGCGGCTATCAACAGGTGCTGAAGACTTCGAAGACCGAAGTGGCGGCGACAGCAGACCATTTGAAGGCTCTACAGCAGTTCAGCGAGGAACTGAAGGAAGCCCTCGGCCTGCCCAGTTTGTACAACGAGTCTCTGGGAACTGTGAGTGAGGCTTATCAGTATGATCGCGTCGTGGGACGCGACAAGCCTGTGACCGAACGTCCGAAGCGGCCCTGGGAAAGAATTAAGCTCGGCAAGAAAAAAGACCGGGCGTAGTTCGTCGTGCGCCAGTGAAAGTCACGGGTTCGCAGAGAAAACCTCAATCCCCAATGCCAAAGAATTTCTCGACCTGCGCAATGTCAGTCGTGCGGCGGTAGTTCGGCAGACTCTCCACAAACACTCGTCCATACTGTTTTTTCAGAATGCGGTTATCCAGCAGAGCCAGCAGACCACGGTCGTGCAATGACCGAATCAATCTCCCGAATCCCTGCTTGAGCGTGATCACTGCTGCCGGCACCTGATATTGAAAGAACGCGTTCCCACCCTCCGCATCAATCGCCTTTACGCGCGCTGCGACCACTGGATCTGAAGGGACTGCGAAGGGCAGCCGGTCGATAATGACGCAACTGAGTTGTTCTCCTTGCACGTCAACTCCCTGCCAAAACGAAGACGTAGCAAACAAGACGCAATTTGGCGTCAGGCGAAATTCTTCCAGCAGTGCGCTCTTTGGCGCATCGCCCTGCAGCAGCATGGGAAATTCGACTTCTCCTAAAAGCCGCTGGTAAATGTCGCGCATCTGGGCGTAGCTGGTGAAGAGGACGAATGCGCGTCCGCGAGTGATTTCCAGCAGTTTTCGAATGCGCTCCGCAGCTTTGATCGAAAATTGGGGCGTTCGTGGGTCGGGCAAGTCGGGTGGAACGTAGAGAATCGCCTGGTTGGGATAATCGAAGTGTGAAGGGAGCACCAGGTCGCGTGCATGCTCAATCCCAAGGCGCTGGCGGATGTATTCGAACCCGCCGCCGACAGCCAGAGTGGCGGAGGTCAGAACCACCGTATCGAGTTTCGACCAAAGGCATTCGCGCAGTACCGGCCCGACATCGATCGGAGTGGCCTGTAACGAAACATTCAACTTTTCGCGGCCGGTGCGGCGGCGCTCGATCCAGAAGACAGTGTTGCTATCTTCTGATTCCATTGCGAACCCAAGCTGCACCTGAAGTTCCTGCGCCCGCCTTGCGAAAGCAAAAACTTCCTCCGGTTTCGAAGGCAGGTTTTCCAGCTCTGAGCCAATGTGCGTCAACGATCGCTGCAATCCGAGGAATTCTTCGCCATTCTCTTCCAGAAATTCGCGGCGATTTTCGAAGGCGAATCGTCCTTCACCTTCGGGCAGTAGCGAAAAGAAAAATGCGGCGCGCTCACGCAGGCTCTTCAGGGCACCGGAAAGACCAGCGGTGTATGTACGATTTCGTTGCAATGAAGCTTCTACATCCCGGCACAGTTCTTCTAATCGTGCCGCGCTCACCGAAATTCCGAAGTAGCTGCCGGCCACGTCTTCCAGTTCATGCGCCTCATCAAAGATCACCGCG
>QHZX01000243.1 GCA_003224835.1 Acidobacteriota bacterium
CATTCCCGGTAAAGAAAAAGTCATCGCCAAGCTGAAGAAGCTGGCTGTGGGCATGGACACGATTTACCTGGCGCCTGATCCGGACCGCGAAGGCGAAGCGATTGCCGCACACCTGGCGGAAGAACTTGGCGACGGCAAGAAGAAGAAAAAGAAAAAAGGCGAGAAAAACGGGAACGAAAGATTTCGCCGCGTCACGTTCAACGAGATCACGCAACGAGCGGTGCGCGAAGCCTTCGAGCATCCTCGGGATATCGATCAGCATTTGGTGGACGCGCAGCAAGCACGCCGCGTGCTTGACCGCTTAGTGGGCTATCAGGTTTCACCGTTGCTTTGGGACAAGGTTCGCCGTGGGCTCTCGGCCGGGAGAGTTCAGACAGTTGCTCTCCGGTTAATCGTCGAGCGGGAACGCGAAATCAAGGCGTTCGAGAAAAAAGAATACTGGACCATCGACGCGCATCTCGCCACTGACAAACCGCCGGCATTCGATGCACGCTTTCTTGGAAAGGGCGAAGAGAAAATTGAGGTTCCGAACGAGGAAGAAGCTACAAAGATTCGGACGGCGCTTGAGAAGGCGGACTGGGTGGTCCGGTCTGCGGAGAAGAAAGAGCGCCGCCGCAATGCGACCCCGCCGTTCACAACCAGCAAATTGCAGCAGGATGCTTCCCGCAAGCTGCGTTTCAGCGTCAAGCGGGCAATGATGATTGCGCAACGCCTCTATGAAGGGGTGGAACTCGGTGATGAAGGCCTGGTCGGTTTGATCACCTACATGCGAACGGATTCAACTCGGGTTGCGCCCGAAGCGCTCACCGAAGTGCGCGAGTACATCGGATCGAACTACGGCCCGGAGTATCTGCCGCAGGCCCCGAATACATTCAAAGAGAAGAAGGACACGCAAGGCGCACACGAGGCAATTCGTCCGACGTCGGCGATGCGCCATCCTGACCAGATGAAGCAGTACTTAAAAGAAGATGAGTTCAAGGTCTACAAGCTGATCTGGCAGCGATTCGTTGCGTCGCAGATCACACCGGCGGTCTTCGATCAGACCACCGTCGATATTGACGCAAAGTCGGCGGCAGAAACGTTCTGGTTCCGCGTGACTGGATCCATACTGAAGTTCGACGGCTTCCTCAAAGTTTACGAAGAAGCGAAGGAAGGCAAGGATGAGGAGGACGAGGAACTGAAGCACAAGCTGCCGGCGCTTGAGGCGGGCCAGAAGCTGACTCTCAAGTCTTTGAATCCTGAGCAGCATTTCACGGAGCCACCTCCGCGCTATAACGAAGCCTCTCTGGTGAAAGAGCTCGAAGAACGCGGCATTGGACGGCCTTCCACCTATTCGGCAATTCTGAGTACGATCCAGGAGCGGCAGTACGTCCAGAAAGTTGGTGGAAAATTCTCGCCTACAGAAATTGGCCTGGTTGTGACCGATCTGCTGGTTGAGAACTTCCGTGACATTTTTGATGTGCAATACACCGCAAGGCTGGAAGAAGAACTGGACGAAATCGAAGAAGGTAAAGAAGGCTGGACCGACGCGCTCGCTGAGTTTTACAAGAAATTCGAGAAAGACCTCCGCTATGCCCATAAGCACATGGAAAACATCAAGCGGATGGAAAAGCCTACGGATGAGAAGTGCGAGCGCTGCGGCTCACCGCTGGTGATCAAATGGGGCAAGCACGGTTCGTTCTACGCATGCTCTTCGTACGACAAAGAAGACCCAAATAGCTGCACCTTTACCAAAGAAAATCCGATCAACTTGCCTGATCTTGATACAGCCGACGTTCAGGAGACCACGCAAGAGGAGTATTGCGAGAACTGCGGCCGAACGATGGTGTTGAAGCGCGGGCGCTTCGGGCAGTTTATGGCGTGCACCGGCTATCCTGATTGCAAGACAACGCGGCGTTTGGACCAGGGAAAAAAGGTTCCGGATATTACGCTCGAGGAACTTTGCCCCAAGTGCCAGCGGAATATGGTGATCCGGCACGGCCGTTACGGTGAATTCACTTCGTGCAGCGGATATCCCGAATGCAAATATGTGAAGCAAAACTTCATTGGGGTGAAGTGTCCGCTCTGCAAAGATGGCGAGCTAGTTGAAAAACGGGCGCGGAAGGGCAATACGTTTTACGGTTGCGGCAATTACCCGAAGTGTAAATTCACATCGGCGAATAAGCCAATTCCGGAAAAGTGTCCGAGTTGCGGCAGCGAATATCTGGTTGAGAAATATTTGAAGTCGGGACCCGTGATCGCGTGCCCCAATAAAGAATGTGAGTACGAACGGCCGAACGAAAACGCTGCGCCGCAGGTAGCGGAACAAAATTCTTAACGCACGGGCGAGGGACGCCCGTGCCTCCAATCCAGATCGGAAGAGGAATTATGCCGAAGAAAGCGACTGCTGACGATGCTCAAATAATCATGCGCCTGTATGACCTTCGGCGCGAAGCTGAAATGCGAAAAGCGCGACAATGGTATGCGGGATGGTGGCCACGCAACGCTGACGACGTTCTGCAAGTGCTCAACGCCTTTGGAACGCCCGAAAATGCGTGGTTCCGACAGGTGAACGGTTATTGGGATATGGCCGCGTCGTTTGTTCTGCATGGCGCGGTAAATGAAGAACTTTTCTGGGACAGCAGTGGGGAAATGTGGTTTGTTCTTTCGAAGCTGCAGCCGTTCCTGAAAGAGGTTCGCCAGAAAGCAAATATTCCTCAAGGATTTACGCGAGTTGAGAAAGTTGCCACGGGGACTAAGAATGGGCGGGAGCGTTTGCAGATGATGCTTAAGAGAGCGGAAGCCAGGCGGGCGCCGGCGGCGAAGGCGTAATGGCGGGCGAGGGCGCCCGCCCCACACGGCCCGGACTGGCTACATGGACTACGAAATATATTCGCGGATGTATGGATCTGTGGTTTCGCGGAGAGTTTTTAGATCGCCGTCAAAAATGATGTGCCCGTCGCGCAGAATCAGAAATCCCATCGGCACCTCCGCTCGGGTATTCTCCGGTAACGGTTTCATTTTGTTTTCTCTGCGATCGAAATAGTGCGTTCCCATGGTGAATGCGTCCTGCAGGCGATGAGTAACAAGCAGAGAACTCGTTTTGTAAACATCGCGTTGTTTCACAATCAACTCAATGATGGTGTTCGACGTGACTGGATCCAGTCCGCCGGTTGGCGAATCATAGAGAAGCACTTCTGGATGGGTGATGATGGTTCTCGCGATTCCTACACGTCGGCGCATGCCGCCCGAAAGTTCTGAGGGGTACATGTCGACGGTATGTTCGAGCTCCACAAAGCTCAACGCTTCGCGCACGCGCTCCTCGATTTCCTGCTCCGGAATGTCGCCTTCTTCGAGCAGACGGTAGGCTACGTTTTCACGCACGGTGAGCGAGTCAAACAGTGCGCTTTCCTGAAATACGATTCCAACTTTACGCCGCAAGTCGAAGAGCTGGGACTCACGCATGTTGACGATGTCTTCACCAAGCACGCTGATGCTGCCCGCATCCGGTTTCAACAAGCCGAGCGCCAATTTCAAAATAGTGCTTTTGCCCGATCCCGCCACACCGAAAATGGCCTTGGTTTCTCCGTGCGCGAGGCGGAATGAGATGCCGTCAAGTACGACCTTGCGCTCGAAGGCGAGTTCGACATTTTCGAAGACAACAGCATCACTTTGCCGTCTGGGATCGCCAGGCGAACGGTTCTCGATGGGAAGTGTGGGCGTCGACATTGGGTAGTTATGAAGTGCCGAGGGTTATCATCAAAAGTCTAGTTATGAATACATCGACCGCAATGATGAGAATCATGGCCGCCACGACGGCTTCGGTAGTTGCGCGGCCCACACCCTGAGTCCCTCCCTTGGTGTTCAAGCCGTA
>QHZX01000244.1 GCA_003224835.1 Acidobacteriota bacterium
CGTCCCGCAGCGTGAGACCGGCATGAGCGCCTACGAAATTCTGCTGAGCGAATCGCAGGAGCGCATGTTGCTGGTGGCGCAAAAAGGCCGCGAAGAAGAAGTTTACAAAGTGTTCCGCAAGTGGGGACTCGACGCGGTCGAAGTCGGTCGCGTGATCAGCGAAAACCGCATGCGGGTGCTGGAGCACGGCGACATTGTTGCCGAAATTCCGAATACCGCGCTTACCGACGATGCCCCGGTCTATCAACGCCCGCTAAAGCGCTGGCAGCCGCCGGTTCCAAGTGAAATGCCGGAACACATTAAGCTCGGCGAAAAGATCGATTTCACAGATGATCTGAAGCGCCTGCTCTCGAGCGCCAACATCTGCAGCAAGCGCTGGATCTACTAGCAATACGATTCAATGGTGCAAACCAACACTGTCGAAGGCCCCGGCTCAGGTGATGCCGGCGTGATCCGCATAAAAGGATCGCAGCACGCACTCTCGATGGCCCTCTATGGCAACGGCCGCTGGTGTTATCTCGATCCCAGGCTGGGTGCGATGCACGCCGTGGCCGAAGCCGCGCGCAATGTGGCATGCTCAGGGGCAACGGCAGTTGGCGCGACCAACTGTTTGAATTTCGGCAATCCCGAAAAGCCGCAAATCATGTGGCAGTTCTCCCAGACAATCGATGGCATCACCAAGGCTTGCGAAGAACTCGAAATTCCCATTACGGGCGGGAACGTCAGCTTCTATAACGAAACTCTCGGCGAGGCGATCTATCCCACGCCGGTTCTTGGCGTGGTCGGAATTCTTGAAGATGTGAACAAATCCGCTTTCCCGCACTTTCGCGAGGCCGGCCGCGCTGTGGTTTTGCTGCGAGCCTCGGAACCGGGGGACGCAACCGACGCCGAAGTCGAGTTTGGCTCCTCCGAGTACGCGAAAGAAGTTCTGGGCGAGCTTTGGGGATTCCCTCCTGCTCTCGAACTCGAGAAAGAAGCCGCCCTGCAGAAGGCCGTCGTCGAGCTGATCGCTGCCGGGTTGATCGATTCCGCCCACGACTCTTCAGACGGTGGTCTGGCCGTGGCTTTGGCCCGGGTTTCCTTCCAGAAGGGAATTGGCTGCCGTGTCGAATTGAGCGTGAATGGCTTGGCCCCTGAATTCGTTCTGTTTGGCGAAGATGCCAGCCGGATCGTGATCTCCTGCGACCCCGCGCACCTGGCGCGAATCAAACAAGTAGCCCAGAAACACGGTATTTTTGCGGACCAGCTTGGTGAGACGGTTCCTGGTACTCTGGATATCAAGGTTGATGGCCAGGTCGTCGTTTCAGGTTCGGTTTCAGAGTTGAATGAAAGTTACGAAAGCGCGCTGGAGCGGGCACTAAGGAGCGAACCGGCGCATGCCGCTGCTGGTTAAGACTCTGAAAACTAACTGCTGAGTGCTGAATGCTTACTAACGACAAATTTCACGACGAGTGCGGTGTGGTAGCGATCTACTCGCATCCTGAGGCGGAGACGCTCGCCTACCTCGGCCTGCATGCGTTGCAACATCGCGGCCAGGAATCTGCAGGCATCGTCACCTCCGATGGCATGTCGCTCCACATCCACAAATCCATGGGATTGGTCGCCGACATTTTTACCGAAAAGAAGCTCTCGCGTATTCGCGGCACCCTCGCCATCGGACACACCCGTTATTCGACGGCCGGCGATTCCGCTCTGCTCAATGCCCAGCCGATCATGGTGCAATCGAACAAAGGCATGATCGCGCTGGCGCACAATGGCAATCTCACAAATGCCGGCGAAATCCGCGCCCGCATGGAAGCGCAAGGCTCGATTTTCCAGACCAGCAGCGACACCGAAGTCATCGTGCACCTTATCGCGCAATCCCGCGAGCAGACGTTGCCCGAAGCCATTGCAGACGCGCTCCGCCGGGTTGAAGGCGCGTTTTCTCTGGTGATGATCAGTCCCGACCGCATCTTCGCAGCCCGCGACCCCCGCGGCTTCCGTCCACTGGCCATGGGACGCATGAAGGCGCAAGGCGAGCGTCTTCAGGACACGATTGTTTTTGCCTCCGAAACCAGCGCGTTCGACCTGATCGGCGCAACTTACGAGCGTGAAGTGAAACCGGGTGAACTCGTCATCGTCGGCCCGGAAGGCATTAGCTCGCGTTTCTATGCGCCCGCCATGGCGCAGTCAAGCTGCATCTTCGAGCACGTTTATTTTTCACGGCCTGACAGTCGTGTTTTCGGACGTCCGGTCCAGGAAAGCCGCGAGCAGCTTGGCCGCCAGCTTGCCATCGAAGCTCCCGCAAATGCTGACCTGGTTGTGCCGGTGCCTGACTCGGGTGTGACCGCGGCCATGGGGTACGCTGCTGAAAGCGGCATTCCGCTGCGCTTCGGTCTAATTCGTAACCACTATGTGGGTCGCACCTTCATCGAGCCGCACCAGTCGGTTCGCGACTTCGGGGTCCGGCTCAAGCTGAATCCGGTCCGCAGTCTGCTTGAGGGCAAGCGCGTCGTGCTGATCGATGACTCTATCGTGCGCGGCACTACCAGCAAAAAAATCGTGCGCATGGTGCGCGGCGCCGGCGCAACCGAAGTGCACCTGCGAATCTCCTGTCCGCCAACGATATCTCCCTGTTTTTACGGCGTTGACACTCCGCGCAAAAAAGAACTCATCGCCGCCAACAACACCATCGAAGGAATCCGCGAATACACTGGCGCCGACTCTCTGGCCTATCTTTCGCTGGACGGCCTGAAGAAAGCCTGCCACGACGGCGAGAAAACCACTTACTGCACCGCCTGCTACACCGGCCGGTATCCAACCAATATCGTAGACGTAGAAGAAATTCAGCCCGCCACGGTCGATAAACCCTAAGCAGCAAATTCGCAAAATAAATAATCGACTGATGTCATTCCGAACGGCTTTAGCCGTAAGGAACCTGCTTTTCCCTATTGCACGAATCTCCATCTCCAATCCGATGTCATTCCGAACGGCTTTAGCCGTGAGGAACCTGCTTTTCCCTATTGCACAACGAATCTCCATCTCCAATCCGATGTCATTCCGAACGGCTTTAGCCGTGAGGAACCTGCTTTTCCCTTTGAACAACGAATCTCCATTTCCAATCCGATGTCATTCCGAACAGCTTTAGCCGTGAGGAACCTGCTCTTTCCCCTTTTGCCACAACGAATCTCCTTCTCCAATCTGATGTCATTCCGAACGGCTTTAGCCGTGAGGAACCTGCTCTCCCGAGGCACATACGGAAGGCTGTGCGGAATCCTTTAGAATCCCCATCAATGTCTCTTCAGTTCGAAATCAGTAAAACCAGCGGCCCGACGCGTCGAGCAAAGTTGTTCACCCCTCACGGTGAGGTCGAAACCCCCGTGTTCATGCCGGTCGGCACTGCCGCCACAGTCAAAGGCGTGCCTCAGGATTTGCTGGAACAACTAGACGTTCAGATTCTGCTGGGCAACACTTATCATCTTTTTTTGCGCCCCGGCATTGATCAGATTCGCAAGCTCGGCGGCTTGCATCGATTCATGTCGTGGCCGCGCGCCATCCTCACCGATTCCGGCGGATTCCAGGTTTTCAGCTTGAGTGACCTCACGAAAGTCACTGAAGATGGCGTGACGTTTCGCTCGCATCTCGACGGATCGTCGCATTTCCTCTCCGCCGAAACTGCCATAGAGGCACAAATCGGCCTGGGCGCAGACATCATCATGGCATTCGACGAATGCACCGAATATCCCGCCGGCCCACCCCGTAATCGCGACTCCATGGAAATGACTCTTCGCTGGGCTGCTCGCAGCAAGAAATATTTCGACGACCACAGGAACGAGGTGCCCTGGAAGAGCTCTCAGCCTCCAGCCATCAGCTATGAGGGAACTCAAGCCCTCTTCGGGATCGTCCAGGGCGGCATGGACCATGCGCTTCGCAAAGAATCTGCCGCGCGCACCATTGAAATCGGCTTTGACGGCTACGCCATAGGAGGATTGAGCGTCGGCGAGCCGCGCACAATCTGATGGGCGTAGGCACCCCCGAAGAGATTGTCGAGTATTCAAAGCTCGGCATCGACATGATGGATTGTGTTCTGCCCACGCGGGCCGCCCGCCACGGATTGCTGTTCACGTCGGAAGGGAAGATCTCAATCAAGCAGGCCAGGTACGCTGGAGACGAGAACCCACTTGACCCGAGTTGTTCCTGCCAGGTTTGTCGCCGCTACCCGCGCGCCTACTTGCGTCATCTTTACGCTTCGAATGAAGTGCTCGCACAGGTCCTCAATACCATCCACAATCTCAGCTACTACCTTGACACTATGCGGCGCGTCCGGCATTCTATTTGACTTGGGACTGTGCGGGTTTCTTCTTGCTCGGAAGCCGGCGGGCGTTCTGGTTTCCTGAGAAGCCTTCCTTAACGTTTGCGTGCATCGTATTGAGTTGTGTGGTTAGGAATAAAGGACGCAATTCGGATAAGAGCGTTCCAACGTTTGTCTGTGGTCAAAACGTCCGGTTTGAATTCAAAAGCATCAGCCATCAGCATCTAAAATGATTCCATACGGTTTAATCGCATTGCAGTCTAGCGGCACGCCCAGTTGGATCGGGATCGCACCGCTCATCTTTATTTTCGCAATCTTCTATTTTGTTTTGATCATGCCCCAGCAGCGTCGCCAGAAAAAATGGCAGGCCATGCTTGGCGAGCTAAAGACCGGAGACAAAGTTACGACCTCCGGCGGCATACGAGGCACTATCGTCGCCTTGAAAGATGACTCGGTGCATCTCCGTGTTCCGCCCGATAATCTGCGGCTCGAAGTAAGCCGGGCATCGATTTCTTCAGTCACTACGCCGGATGAGCCGGCCGCGAAGTGAGCATATATGCTGATGTCATTCCGAACCGCTTTAGCGGTGAGGAACCTGCTTTTCGGACGAAACCACAGGTTCGCTGGATAATACGGAGTAGTTAATCTGTTATGAACAAAAATCTTGGTGGAAAGCTCATCGTCATCATCGCAGTACTGCTTTTCTTTGTTTACGGCATCTTTGGGGTCCCCAGCGGCTTTTCCGGGAACGCTCTGGTTGCGTCTCTCCAGAAGCGCATTTCGCTCGGACTTGATCTTAAGGGCGGTACACACCTGATTTTGCAAGTGCAGGTGAACGACGCCGTCAACGTCGACTCCGATAACGCAATTCAAACCCTGAAGTCCGGCTTGCGCGCTGCGAAAATCACCGGCGTCGATATCAGCAAGCCCGATCTCGCCAGCCACCCTGAGCAGATCGTCATTAAGGGTATGCCGCCCGAACGAAGCGGCGACCTGCGCACCATCGTGCAAGACCGTCTGCCTGAGTACGACCTGACTTCGGGTGCGAACAATGCCTTCACCGTGGCCATGAAGCCCACGAATCTCTCCGATCTGAAAACCCGCGCCGTCCAGCAGGCCATCGAGACCATTCGCAACCGCATTGATCAGCTCGGCGTGAGTGAACCCATCATCGAGGAGCATGGCCTGGGCCAGTATCAGATCCTCGTCCAGCTGCCGGGAATTGACGATCCCGCGCGAGTGAAAGAAGTCATGCAGTCCACAGCCATGCTCGAAATCCGGCAAGTCATGGGTGGACCGTATCCGAGCCAGGAAGCCGCATTGCAGGATAAAGGCGGAGTAATGCCCGAAGATTCGATGTTGATGCCGGGCAAAACCAATCCTGACGGCACTCAAAGCTGGTACTTCGTCTCCCGCATTCCGGCGGTAAGCGGCAAGGACCTGCGCACTGCCGGCCCAGGTACCGACGAGAATGGTCAGCCGGCAGTCAGCTTTACGTTAACTGCCGAGGGTGGCCGCAAGTTTTACGCCTTCACCTCGGCACATGTGAAAGATCTGTTGGGTGTGGTCCTTGACGGCAAGGTTCAAAGCGTCGCCACTATCGACGAGCCCATTCACGACCAGGGGATCATTAAAGGACGTTTTACCGAGCAGGAAGTGAAAGATCAATCCATGATTCTGCGTTCGGGCGCTTTGCCGGCCGGGATCAAATATCTGGAAGAGCGGACAGTCGGTCCTTCGTTGGGCACGGACTCGATTCGCGCCGGCGTTCGGGCCGCTGTTTATGGCATGACTGCGGTGTTGATTTTCATGCTCATCTATTACCGCGCCGCGGGAATCAATGCCGACCTCGCGCTGGTTTTGAACCTTGTAATCCTGCTTGGGTTCTTGGGTTTCACTGGCGCAACATTAACTTTGCCCGGAATTGCCGGGGTGATTCTTACCGTTGGTATGGGTGTGGACTCGAACGTTCTGATCTTTGAACGTATCCGCGAAGAGTTGCGAAACGGCAAGACGCCGCCTTCTGCGGTAGAGCAAGGCTTCGGGCATGCCTGGGTCACCATCGTGGATACCCACGTAACCACCATCGTCTCGGCGGTCATCCTGTTCTTATTCGGCACCGGGCCGGTAAAGGGTTTCGCGGTGACGCTCAGTTTCGGTTTGTTTGCTAATTTATTCACCGCGGTTTTTGTGTCGCGAGTGATTTTTGATTGGGTGCTGAGCCGGAAACGCGTCGGCGAAGCATTAAGTATTTAGCTTTGCAATATTATCCAATGTGGTCATTCCAATGTGATGTCATTCCGAACCGCTTTAGCGGTGAGGAACCTGCTGTTAAGCTTTCAAGTTTCTACGATCGTAAGGTGAGCAGTATTTTTGACATCGAAACTTTGAAACATTGAAACCTGAGGTTTTGCGTGGAATTTTTTCGTAATCCGAATATCGACTTTCTCAGTAAGAAGTGGTACTTCATCGCCTTCTCGCTCGTCTTCAGCGTAGCGGGAATTCTCTCTAT
>QHZX01000245.1 GCA_003224835.1 Acidobacteriota bacterium
ACTCGAATTACCAAAGCGCATGGACATGGGACATCTTCTTGCTTTTCAAGCCGGATGAGATGTTGAACTCGTCCTAGAAAGCGCGGGATGGCCAACAACGATTATCTCGACGACGTCCATGTGCGCATGTTGCGCGTGACTGAGGACCTGCGCGCCATTCAGCACGAGCTCAATTGCGCCGCGATGCAGGCCCCGAATGATCCCGAGTTAATGGAAGCTCTGGCGCAGCTTCCGGAGATCGAATCACTAGAAATGTTGAAGTCGGCGCTGGACCAGATGCGACATTTTTTATGGTTTTATGTCCAGGTAATGACCACCGGCTCTGAGATAGTGGAAGAGAATACGCCTCGCAATCCCAAAAAATTGCAGAGCGCGAAGTTGGAACCGGTACTGGAAAGCTACAATTCTCTTACCGAAGCCGTGTTGCTGCGGCACTTCGCCAATGCCAAGAACCGCAAGCCCAACTAGCGGCTTATTCCAAAGTTACTGACTTCACGAGATTCCTGGGCCGGTCCACGTCCAGCCCTTTTCGCACCGCCATGTAATACGCAAATAGCTGGAGTGGGACGATTTCGAGAATTGGCGAGAGCAACTCGGGGGCATGCGGCACGAAAATGGTATGGTCGGCCAGGCCAGGAAGCTCGGTGTCACCTTCGGTTGCAATGGCGATTACTTTCCCTGATTGTTGTTTGAACCCACGAATATTGGCGACGTTCTTTTCATAGCGCAGAACCGAACCGGCATCGTTCCGGTCGCATGTGGCGATGATCACCACCGGCAAACTTTCGTCAATCATCGCGATCGGGCCGTGTTTAGTTTCGCCGGTTGGATACCCCTCCGCATGAATGTACGAAACCTCTTTCAGCTTTAAAGCGCCATCCATGGCGACGGGATAATGGATTGCCCGTCCACAAAACAGAAAGCTCTCAAATTTGTGAAAGCGGTCGGCAAGCCGCTGGCATTCGGCCGCTTGCTCGAGGACGGTTTCGGTCTTCTTAGGGAGTGCCTGCAGTTCTGCTATCCACTTTTTCCGTTCGCTCTCCGAAAGGGCGCCGCGAACTTGCGCCAGATAGGCCGCAAAAAGAAAGAGGACAGCCATTTGGGCAGTGAAAGCCTTTGTCGAAGCAATGCTGATCTCTGGCCCGGCGTGAGTGTAAAGAACACCGTCAGCCTCGCGGGCGATAGTCGAGCCCACGACGTTTGAAATCGCAATCGTGCGCGAGCCTTTCTTTTTAGCCTCGCGCTGAGCAGCCGTAGTGTCGGCGGTTTCGCCGGATTGCGTAATCACAATCGTGATCTCGCCACGGCTGATCATCGGATTGCGGTATTCGAATTCGCTGGCGTAATCCACGTCAACGGGAAGATGCACCAGGTCCTGGAACATGAATTGGCCGGCAATGCCAGCGTGGCGGCTGGTCCCGGACGCCACTATGTTGACGCGCCGTATCGAGCGCAGTTCTTCGCTGCCGATTCGCACTTCCTCCGCCAACCGCACCTCCGCCGTTTCGCGCGACACCCGCGGAGCAATAGTGTCCTCCAGGGCCTTGGGCTGCTCAAAGATTTCTTTGAGCATGTAATGTGGAAATCCGCCTTTATCTGGCATCGCTCTCCTTCAATGACTTACTGAATCACCACACCTTTGACAACGGTCGCCCGGATTTCACCATCCGGAGTGAGCACTACGAAATCTGCATTGCCGCCGGGTTCAATTTTTCCTTTTTTCGGCATCCCAGCAGCCTGCGCGGGATTGATGGAAGCGGCACGAACGGCCTGTTGCAAATCCAGTCCCGCGAATTGCATCACATTACGCACGGCGCGATCCATGGTTAGTGCGCTACCTGCGAGGGTGCCGTTGCGAACGCACCTGCCGTCTTTCACTTCCACTTCCAGAGTCCCTAACATATAGCGCCCATCGGGCATGCCGGTTGCTGAGATCGCGTCCGTGATCAACACGAACTTCTCAATGCCTTTGGCTCGAAATAAAAGATCGACAACAGCGCGGTCAACATGAATCCCATCAGCAATTACATCTGCACTGAGCTGTTTGTTAGTCAGGACCTCACCCAGAATCCCAGGCGCCCGATGATCCAGCGGACGCATTGCGTTAAACGTGTGTGTCGCATGTCTTGCCCCTGCCCTGATTCCGCGGCGGGTCTGCTCGAGGTCCGCATCTGAGTGTCCAAGACTGACGCAAACCCCGCGCCGGCTCGCCTCGCTAATTAATTCCTCCGCGCCATCCAGTTCCGGGGCGATAGTGATCATGCGCACATGACCGCGCGCCGCCTGCCAGAGCTTGTCAAAAGCGCCAAGGCTCGGCTGCAGTAAATCGTCGGGCGGATGCACGCCGCGCTTTGCATGACTGAGAAAAGGTCCCTCTAAATGGATTCCCAGAGGCTGTGCGCGACCTCCTCCGTTCTTCTCTGCGGCTTCAATGGCGTCCGCCAACCGCTCTAGAGCACTTAGCGTGACGTCGAGAGAAGCGGTTACCGTAGTTGGGAAATAACTTGTGACTCCATGACGTGCCAGAAACGTTTCCAGTTGCTTCATCTCGCTGGCAGTGCCGCGCATGACATCGCAGTTGACTCCGCCATGCATATGTACATCAAAAAATCCCGGAACAATGGCACAATCGCCGAAATCCGTTACAGGCTTATTTGGCGCGGCTTGTACCTCATTTCGCGAGGCCACACTCACGACTGAACCGTTTTCAACCGACACAATCGCGTCATTAATTCTTTGCAGCGGCGTATAGAGAACTTTAGATGTGAAGCTGGCCATTTGGTGAGTTTCCGTCGTCGGGCTGACCAAGTATAACAATACAAATGCAGCTCATGCGATTAGCCCAACCTCCACCGATATAGAGCAGAGACGGCCTCGGTGCTAGTCAATGTGTGGGCTGCCGACGTGAACAGGGGCCACTAGGAACTGGGCTGCTTTGTTGAGTTTTCGATGCGAGCCCGATGCCGCCAGCGTATCGCATCATCATTCTTAGAACCCGCAAATACGAGATGTATAATTTAGAAGTTGTTTCTGTCGCCATGCGCCCAGCATGGCGCAGCGGCAATGTCGGGGAGTGGCTCAGCCTGGTAGAGCACCTGGTTCGGGACCAGGGGGTCGGAGGTTCAAATCCTCTCTCCCCGACCAATTCTTTTCAGTTTATTGATCTGCGGC
>QHZX01000246.1 GCA_003224835.1 Acidobacteriota bacterium
GCAACATCCCGCTGCCACAAGCTGCCAATCCCAGTACGAGCCTGAACGCTTCACTCAATCAGGCTCTTCAAGCCAAGATCGAGCAGCGAGATGCTACCAAGCAAACAGAAACTCCCAGCGTGAGCTCAAACTCAACCTCGCTGGTTGATACAAGCTCGGCGGGAGATCTCGTTAACGTTGGTTTGAATCTTGCAGGCCTTACGGGAACGACTAAAGATAGTTCAAAGGATGCGAATTCCGTGTCTGTCACTTCCTCAGCGTATGCATTGTATGCTTCGTTTCGGGGTGTTGATCCGCTGAATCCGGGCTTCTACAACAGGCACGCTGCTTGGCGCAAACTGTCATTCACTCTCGGTTATGATGATGAAAAAGCTACCGGAACCAACGCGACTACTCAGGCAAAAATTTTCGGAGCCAAGTACTTAATCATTAATAAACGCGATCCGACCTTAGCGCGAAATGACAAGTACTTCCAGATCATTTCGAACGATCTGCAAACGCGAACTACGGCTTTTGGGAATCTTTTTGAAAAGGTCACCTATCACGTCACTACGATTAAGGCCTTCCGAGATAAGATCTTGATCCCACAATTCAGAGCCTACCTTCAGGTGAAGCGTGAGGAAGCTGCGCAGTCGGTTGTTGCCTCAGATCCGCAACGATTGGCAAGAATTGACGATCTGCTCGTGAGAGTGAATTCAGGCACAGTGTTTCTCCTGGATCAGGATGGCGTAGCACCCTCAGGCCCGCTGGCAGATGTAAAGGCTCCGGCGCTGACTGCCAGCGGCGCCTGGAAGAAAGAAGAGAATGAATTTTGGGAGCAGGTTGGAAGGGACTATCTGGGCCCGAATTTTCGCGACAAACTAAAGGCTGCCGTTGGTAATTCCGTGCTTGATGAGATCGACGCCTTTGTCGAGAAACAATTAAATGACGCGAAGCTTTTTGACCGACTACAAGAATCTCCAGCCGCAACCGAAGCGATCGAAAACATTCGCCGAGCGCCGCTGTTCTCAGTTTATGCTCTCACAAAACAGAGGCCGCAGGGTGTGGACGAATACTCGGGAGAGGCGATCTTCGACTACGGCCTGGCCAATCGCATCAATCTTACGTTGAACGGAAATTTTCTTTACAAGAACAGCCCCTTGGTTGGTGGCGATACGCGCGGAGGGAAGTTCTCGGGTCAGTTTCGATTTCAGTTAACGCCGGAGAAGCTTGTAGGAAGAAACCCGCTGTTCTTCTTCGTTTCCGGCGATGGTGAGGCTTTATCGGGTCGCAAGCCGACATTTCATGCGCAGGCAAAGCTGAACTTGCCAATTCTAAATGGGTTAGACTTGCCGCTATCATTGACATATGCAAATCGAAACGAGCAAAACAAAAAGGATTTTGTAAAGTTTCAGTTTGCATTCGCTTTCGACACGTCAAGGATTCTGCAAGCGCTTACATCAAAGTAGACAAACGCGGAAATCTTGAAGCGGAAGCAAAAGAGCAACTCTAATGCCAATACTTAAATAAGGTTCATCAGGTCCAGACGCGAGGACCCACAGTAGAAAATTAAAGGACGTCGGCTTCGATTCGAATGGAGTCGATGGAAGTTTTGGAACCGGTACCAAGCTGCCGTGATCGCCTTTCAGCAGAGCAGAGGGCTCCAAACGGATGGCATTATTGGGCCGACCGCGAGAAAAATAATCGCCAGAAACATTTTCTCTCGCCGACCTCTGGCCATTGCCTTTTCGATGTACTCTGCTGAGCAAGAGGTCGATAAGTTGGCGGTGACGGGCTCACCCAATTCTGGATATGAAGCACCCAAAGACTAACTATGCCTGACGAATCACAAATTCCGCCGCAGGGCGGTGACGATCCAAATCCTGACACTGAAGCAACCCAAACCGGCGGCGCAGGTCCAGGCGCCGGCGAAGCCGGCATCGTGGGTGTCGCTCTACTCGCCCTGTATCTGATCTTCTTCACCCTGTTCGTTGTCTACACCTTGGTGAAGATTTGGCCGGTGCCAACGCCTTCGCGAGAGAATCCGCCAACAGCAACCGCCAGCCCCTCGCCCAGCGCAAGCGCAAGACCATCTCCCGCTGCAACAACTTCACCGACGCCCACCGCGTCGGCTACGCAACCGCAAACTGTGGCGGGAGCTACTCAGTCGCCGACCGCGTCGCCAACTCCGTCGCCGTCGCCGTCCACCTCGCCTTCCGCACAGCCATCGACCGTTACGATTTTCGGTTACCCGTTTGAACTCTGGGACGAGCAACGTTTGCTCTTGCTGGTCATTCTGGGTGGGGCGCTTGGTACGCTGGTACACTGCCTGCGATCCGTTTACTGGTACATCGGATATCGCAACCTCGTAAAGAGTTGGATGCCGATGTATTTCATGATGCCGTTTGCCGGCGCGGCTCTTTCGTTGGTTTTCTACCTGGTCGTTCGCGGTGGCTTTTTCTCTCCCCAGTCATCGTTTCAACAAACCAGTCCCTTTGGTTTCGCGGCGTTTGCAGCTCTGGTAGGACTGTTCAGTACGCAGGCAGTATTGAAACTCAAGGACGTCGCTGAAGTTTTATGGACGAAGCCGGAAAGTGGATCGGACGCCAGACCTCAGCAAACGGTCACGCCTTCGGTGAGCGGAAGTGCTGAGTCTACATCGTCTGTGTCGGAAACACCGAAAGTTGGTGGAAATCCATCTGGAAAAGGATGAAGCATCTGTAGTTAACGAGAGGACATTTATGCCAATACTAAAACAAGGTTCATCAGGTCCGGACGTTAAGGACTTGCAACAGAAACTCAAAGACCTGGGATTCGATCCCAACGGCATCGACGGAAATTTCGGTTCTGGGACCAAAGCTGCCGTCGTCGCCTTTCAGCAAAGCAAGGGTCTGCAAGCCGACGGCATCGCTGGCCCGGCTACGCTGGCCGCTTTACAGGCCGCAACTGCCGGCACGCCAACTGGTGGCGGCGCAGTCTCTGGCTCCGCGACAACGGCGACCGGCGCCGGAGCAGCTCCACCGTCGGCCCCAGGATTAAACCTCGCGGCGCTGGCAGGCAAGGTCCCAGATGCGGTAATCGCGCAAATTCCGGAAGCCGCGGCGACGTTCGCCATCACTACGAACCTGCGGTTGGCCCACTTCCTCGCGCAATGCGCGCTGGAATCAACTAACTTTACTGCGGTGGTTGAAAATCTAAATTACAGCGCCCAGCGCCTGTTGCAAGTATTTCCAAAATACTTCAGGAACGTGGACGTGAATGTTTATGCGCGCAATCCCCGGAGGATCGGCAACCGCGTTTATGCCAATCGCATGGGCAACGGTGATGAGGCGTCCGGCGACGGTTACGAGTTTCGCGGCCGGGGCTACATTCAGCTTACCGGCAAAAATAACTATCAAGCATTCTCAGGTTTCATCGGCGAAGACTGCGTCGCCAACCCGGATCTCGTCGCGACTACTTATCCGCTCGCTTCAGCGGCGTTCTTCTTTAACGCGAACAATATTTGGGCGATCTGTGATCGAGGCGCAGACGATGCGACCGTAACGGCCGTCACAAAACGCGTCAATGGCGGCACCCAAGGTCTGGCCGAAAGAATTCAAAACTTCAAGAAGTTTATCCAGGCACTGGGATAGATATCGTTCGGCAATGAGTGCGACAACACCCATCTCGATATCAACACTGGGCAGAAAACTTAGGGCTCGTATCACTGTCTTCGCCAACCAAAAAGGAAAGGAAGGAACATGAGACTTATCACACTGTCAGATTTTCAATCCACCGGCTGGCATGTTAGTACGCCCAACATTCAGGCCCTCGTCAACGGCATTCTCACGACACAACAGGATGTTTTCACCAAGCACGGAATCACGAAGGACATTCACATCGTCCACATGATGGCTCAATTCAGTCACGAATGTGGTGAAGGAAGTGAGATGACCGAGTCCCTCAATTACAAACCATCAGCTCTCCTGTCACAGTGGTCCAAGCACTTTACCCCAGCTCAAGCCCAGGCTAATGGCCGGAC
>QHZX01000223.1 GCA_003224835.1 Acidobacteriota bacterium
CCCGCGACGGTGCGGGGCAATCCCGTGCTTACAAGCATCGTCAGCTTAAGTGACCTGTTATGCCGGGTAGGCGGGCTGGGATACGGCTACCCCGAAGAGAGGCAAACCAACTTCGCGGAAGAGCCGGCATTCGCCATTCTGGCAGCGAAGCATCCCGCGCTCCGGCCTTTTGACTTGGCTCGATTCACTTTCGAAACCGAAAGCTTGCTCGAAGAAGTGCGTGGAACCGTATCACAGATTTACGGAACTCACTGATGAACCTGCTTGCGACCGCTCCCTTTCCGATACGTGTGTTAATCGCCGACGATAGCGCGTTCATGAGGGAGGTACTTTCCCGAGCAGTTGAATCGGCGCCTTCGCTGCAGGTTTGTGGCACCGCGCGGCATGGCGTGGAGACACTGGAGAAAATCCGCGAGCTTCAGCCGGATGTAGTAACCCTGGACATCGAGATGCCCGAACTGAATGGAATTGAAGTACTGAAGCGAATCATGAAGGATTTTCCCCGTCCTGTAATTATGGTCAGCGCTTTCACCCAGCCCGGCGCTGAAGTGACAGCTGAGGCGCTCGCGATCGGCGCGTTTGACTATCTCTCGAAGGTTAACTCCGGACACAGAGTCGATCCCCGAAAGTTGAGCCGTGAACTGGTTGCAAAAATTGAAGCCGCCGCACAAAGCCCGCTGATCCGGAGAGTGGAATCTATTCAGGCCTCAATGCTTCCCGATTTGGCAAAGGGAAATACCGCCAAAAAACTTGATGTGGTTCCGGCAATCATTGCGCTGGGGACTTCAACTGGGGGACCGAAAGCGCTGCAAGAGATTGTGCCGGAACTGCCCGCCGATTTGCCGGCTGGGATGATCGTGGTTCAACACATGCCGCCGGGATTTACCGGCCCCCTCGCGAAAAGGCTGAATTCCATTTCAGAGATTGAAGTGCGCGAGGCTGAACATGGAGACATAGTAGAACCTGGACGGGTTTACATTGCGCGAGCGGGACGCCACATCAGGGTTGAACGCAATGCACAATCTAAAACTACAATTTCTGTATCCGATCAGCCCCTAGGCACTATGCATACGCCTTCCGCGGACGTGCTGATGCTCTCGGTTGCAGCGTTGTTCGGGCGTTATTCGCTCGGCATCATTCTTACCGGTATGGGCGTGGATGGCTTGCAAGGCATGACCGCAATCCACCAGGCGGGCGGAATCACCATCGGTCAGGATGAGGCTACCAGCCTGGTTTATGGAATGCCACGGGCCTGCGCCGAGGGGGGAGTTCTCCAGAGAGTCATTCCCTTATCTCAAATCTCCACAGAAATTACCCAGGCGCTACGCTACACCCCGAGAAATTGACTGCGTAGCTTGCGAATGGTCGGGTCACTTCAGACGCGACAATAATGTCTGGTCCGGGTCGATGGTCAGCTTGTGCGTCCCCGGGGGCGCAAAGATGCGGAACTGCGTTTCTTCTCCCTCGGCAAAGATTCGCTTCAGGAAAATATTCTTTCCACCTGTCGAAGCGTAAAGCGGGACGGGGGTCACCAGTGTGTCCGGGGCGTGCTGTTGGACAATGGTGCCGGTAACCAGCGTGGTGTTGGTTTTGTTGTTCTCGGTGAATTTCACATCTCGCAATTCAAAACTGGGAATTGCGGTGCCATTAATCCAACCTTCGTAAAACCAGTCGAGCGACTTGTGGCCCTCATACTCAAGCGAAGCCGGCAGCTCGGATTCAAAAATGTGCATGAGCTGCGAGGTGCTGACTGCTTTGTCTTCATATTCTTTTCGGATTTTGCGCAAGGCGCGCACGAATAGCTCATCGCCGGTCTGCCGTGAACCATTTGTTCTCGGCGAGCTTTTGCGTTCCGTATCCCGCATCATGGTGCGCAACATATGGAACAACCAGGTTCCGCGACCGTAGCATACCGGTTCATAAGCATCGGGAAATTGGGATGAAGAAATCCGGAAGCCCAGCGTTACCGGCCCAGCATCCATCAGAGCTATCCCGTTGGGACCTTTCGCCAGTAAAATGTCGCGATAACTCTGCATGATTCGCTGGAACTTGGCCGGATCGCGAGACTCAAGCAGCATCAGCGCGCTGTAATTGGCCAAAGCTTCCATCATCCACTGATCGCGGTAGCTGTTCCACTTAACCAGATCGCCCCACCACTGGTGTGCAGTCTCATGGGCGATGACCTGGTCTGAGAGAAGCCTGCGAACCGGATCGGATTGCAGCTTGGTCTTTTCTTCGGTGGTGAGAAATGAGTAAGTGGAGAGAAAAATCAGGCCGGGCCAGCCCTGACTAACTATTCCGGGCATCTGCGTGATCGCCAGTTCACCATATGGGTATGGGCCAAACTGATGCTCGTAAAATTCGATTGCCTTGGCTGACGCTGCGCCGACTGCCTGCGCATTGACCGCGGGTGAGGGCGGAGCAGGAGTGATCGCCGGGAATGGGTGCAATCGGGCGGTGGCGATGCGCGTATCAGGCATGACAGGAATTATGGAATCTGCAATGTCCCCAGTTCCCGGGAATCCGCGTTCTACGTTAGCAGTGGCGTAAGTAGTTATGGCGACTTTGCCGGCATGACTTACAGTTTGCGAATATTTGCCAAGATTAAATCCAGCCACCGGAACCGGGCGTTCTGTTACCCACTTGGAAACTTGCTCGCCCCCCGAGGTATTCAGTTGAGCGCGATGGCCGGTGGCCACCAGGGTCCATCCCGGCGGATAGTGAAACTCGAGATCGAAAGCCGCCATCGCAAAACCGCGATTTGGATACCACGTCCCGTGTTCGCCGACATAGAGCAATCCGTTCGCGGCTTCTGAAAGCACCGACCCCGAATACTCAAATATGAATTGGACCTTCTGGCCTTTTGTGAGAGGAGCGGGCAAAATCACCGCCACTACATCGTTGCCTTGTTTGGCGAGATGGGAACCTTCGATGGCCTGATTGTGAATAAATTCGACCGGTTGACCATCGGCCAGCACCTGCCGGATGAGAAGCAATCTCGAAAGCTCAAATAGCAATACGCGTTTGCCTCCTGCGCCAGCCACAACATTGAGCGTAGCCTTTGCCTCCAATTCCTTAACCGGCTTGATGTGCGCCTGGATCTTGAAACTCTTAACATCCAAATCGAGAAGCGGCGATTCATTGCCCTCGCTCAGACTGGAACTGCCATCGGAAGTGCCAGGAGCGGGCACCGCGAACGAAGCCCAAACATCGTAATAATCTTCGCCACCTACATGTTTGTGCTGTCCGGCGGAAATCTGCTCGAGCAAAAGCGAATCGTAAAGTACGTCAAAGCCTCCGAGCTTATTGCCTTCCACGTAAGCGTGCAGCATGCGATCGGTCGGAGGTGCAGGGGGGCCTTTTGCGCCCGGCACCGACTCACCGAAGCTCAACAATAGCCGTAGCGCATCGCTCGCGGCAAGATTGCGCGCGGTCATCTCCCACTGCGCGGCAAAACCGGCCGGATCTTCCGCCTGTCGCAGGTAAGGCTGCAACTCGCTGAAGACATCATCGTTGAATCGAAAGTAAGCGCTGGAGAATGTTTCTTCGAGAATGGCGCTCCCGGTAAAGAGCGACATGGACGCTCTCTCCGCCTGGTTGGGAGGCATCAGCAACACTTCCCCGTATCCCTGATAGAACGCTCCAGTGATGTGACCGTCGACGGCTTCGGTAAAAGCTATGGTCCCATCATCGAGAGAGATGTGGACCTTGCCGCGGTCGAGCGAGGCTTCCCGTATTTTGTAAACCTGCGACTTATTCAGGCCCACGGATCGCAGTTTCAGGTAAAAAGTTTCTGCCGGATTCTTAACATCAGAAACCGGAGTTGCCCCAGTGCTTGAGGTTTGCGTTCGCCCCAGTACCGCCATGGCGCAAAGAAAGATCGCGATGGAAACTACTTTCACGGCCCTACGCATGGGATGCAAGTTCACTACTAACCAGAGGCCGATACTCCGGCGTGACCTTTGTCACCTTCGGCGGCGGCATCTGCACCCATAGAATGCGCCTAAGTGCGCAGAATTGTCACGGCATGTTGTCTCGCGGTCCTGCTGGCGGTCGGCTTCATCGAGCCGGCCTCGGCTGACGTCATCCATTTGAAGAATGGGGACCTCATTTACGCCGAGCAGGTTAAAGACACTGGAGCCCGGATCGAATATCAGAAAGGCTATGACTCTTACACCATTCCGAAGTCGGTTGTTGCCAGCGTCCAAAAAAGCCCGTCGCCTGCCGCGTCCACAACTTCCCAATCCATTCCCGCTTACACGCCGGAGACTCACGCGGTTGGAGAGGACAAGTTTTTCGACCAGATACTTCATACCGGCAAAGTGGATCGGGGCGCACTGATTCAGATTGATTCGCTCGGCAATCCTGTTGAAACTGCCATTGCCTTTTATATAGCTGGGAAAAAGGAGTTTGAAGCGGGAGATTACGCATCTTCACGCCATGATTTTGAGACTGCGCTGCGTAACGATCCACAAAATCCCGCGATCCTGAACTTTTACGCCGCGCTGCTGTTCAAAATTGGCAATCCGCGGCAAGCGCTGATCTATGCAGAACGCGCAGTTGAACAGGCGCCGGACTCAGCCGACGCGTACGCTGTCCTCGGATACGCGCAATATTCCGATGAACACCACCGGGAGGCAATCCACAGTTGGAAGAAGTCGATAGCGCTGCGCCCCGATACTTCCATCCAGCAGATGATTGCCCGCGCTGAACGGGAAACGCACGCCGAAAGCAACTACACGGAACGAGAGACCGGACACTTTTTATTGCGGTATGAGGGCGCGCAAAGTTCCGAAGCGCTTCGCGCGCAGATTTTGGAAACTCTGGAGTCGGCATACAAAGACTTGTCTCGCGAATTTGGAAGCGAGCCGCGGTCAAGCATTTCTGTAGTTCTCTACACCAGCCAGGCATTCTTTGACGTGACGCGTGCGCCTGGATGGATAGGCGCCTTGAACGACGGCAAAATTCGCATTCCGTTGCGGGGGATAAGTTCGGTGACCCCGGGTCTTACCCGCGTCCTCAGGCATGAACTGACCCATTCATTCGTGCAGCAAGTCACGCTCGGACGCTGCCCGCACTGGCTCAATGAAGGGATTGCGCAGATGCTGGAACCGAAGTCAATTAATCGCGGGGGCGCCTTTCTGGCGCAAATGTTTAAAACCGAACGAGAGATTCCGCTGAACTCACTCGAGGGCGGATTCTCTAATCTCTCAGCCGCGCAAGCCGATGTGGTGTACATGGAGTCGCTGGCTACGGTGGGCTATATCCGTGACCATTACGGAATGAGTGACGTGCTTCGGGTTTTGGACAAACTGGGCCAGGGTGACTCAATAGAATCGGCGCTCCGCTCGACGATCCATTGCGACTACCGACAGTTGCAGCAAGAGACAGGGGAAGCGCTGATTCACCAGTTCGGCAGCCAGTAATTGTGCTGCGGGTACTTTGGTGCGGGCTTCGATGACTTCGTGATTCCGTCACCCCTTGCTGGATGCTAGGTTCGAGGTATTACCGTGAGCACTGCAGTACAGCGGCGGGTCGCGCTTATGCCCTGGAAGGATCCACTCCAGGCAACCATCCCCGAAATTCGTTCTGGCTCTCTCGGTGCGGTTTACTACGGCCAACGCCGCAGCGGCGATTTCTACGACTTCGTTTCTGTTCCTCCACAACGGGTGCTGTTCGGTCTATTCGACGTGGCCGGAGATCTCGAGCAAGCTCGCAAAATAACCGCTAGCCTGCAGAAGAAGTTCCGCTCTCTTGGAGCAAAGCTGTTTGAAGCGGAAGAAACCGATGAGCCTAATTCTCTGCTGAAGCTCTGGATCGAGATGAATCGCGCAATCTTGAAATATGCGGGCGGAGTGCACGCCTGTTCTGCCTTCATCGGGTGCTACGACGACGTGGGCGGGACGGTGTGGTACGTAAATGCGGGGCATATTCCCGCGCTGGTTCGGCACAAACGTCAGATCCGGCAGCTGGAGGCTACTGCATTACCATTCGGACTTTTCGCCCACTCAATGCCGCCGGATGCCGCGCTCGTAGCCATGAATCCAGGCGACGCACTGCTGCTGGTCTCAAAGGGAATCGTCGAAGCAAACTACCGGGGAGAAGAATACGGACTGCAGCGGACCGCAGAGTATTTCAATCGTTCAAGATTCGACAGTGCCCACGAGGTTTGCGTGGGATTGCTGGATAAACTACAACAGTTTATGCATGCGGCCCCTACCCATAATGATGTGACGGCGATCGCGCTAGTTCGACCGGCTTAACGCCACTTCCAAGCTCGGCCTCTTCAGAAAGTTCACGATAAATAAGTAATTACTTTTCAGAGTCACGGGCATATTTGTATGTCATTCGCGTGCAGTAAATAATGTGAGAAATTCCTGTTAAATCCAGCTCTGGCGAGTTTGTCTTTTAAACATCGCGGGCGTATATTAGGTACTGGAACTGCTGTGTAGTACCAGGATTGGCGAAACACACCAGTGGGCGCAAGCCCACTTTTTACTTGCGGGTGGTTTCTCGCGGCTTGGGAGGCATCTAAGCCGCTGTTTTTATGGCAGTTGACATTGATCACGTGCGCGGAATCGTAGAGCGCGTGGCGGCGTCGCTGGGCGTGGAAGTCGTCGAACTCGAACTGCGCGGCGGCGGCAAGTCACGCATGCTGCGAGTAAGCACAATTTTGGACGTCGAGGATGCAATGCCCGGCGGCCCTTACGTGCTGGAAGTTTCATCGCCGGGGCTGGATCGTAAGCTGTCCCGTGCCGCCGATTTTGAGCGATTTCAGGGTAGCCGGGTAAAGCTCACGACCAAAGACCCGGTAAACGGCAACAGGCATTTTGAAGGACGGCTCGAGCATTTCGGGGGCGGGCGTCTGACTCTGGATTTAGCCGAGGCGCGAAAGAAAAAACGCCCGCAGCCAGATGGCGAGCAAAAGCTGGAGATTGAATTGGCCAACGTGGAGAAGGCAAATTTAGTGCCGGAAATCTAGAAAGATTGGGAAACTTGGTAATCGGGTAATTGAGTAATTTGAAGCTGGTGTTTGGTTTCAAATTTCCCAATTACAAAATTACGCAGTTACAAAATCCGTTTATGGCTAGCGAGCTTTACAACACAATCGACGCCCTCAGCCGGGAAAAAGGAATTGATCCGCAGATTGTAGTCAGTGCGGTGGAAGACGCCATTGTTGTCGCCACCCGCAAGTACTACAAGTCCCAGGAAAACCTGCGCGCGCAGCTCGACAAAGATACAGGCAAGATTCGCGCTTTTGCGGTGAAGAGCATCGTCGAGACTCCGGAGCAGGTTGAAGATCCGAATCTTCAGGTCACGATTGATGACGCGCGAAAAGCCAATCCTGATGCTGAAATCGGCGGCGAGTTGCAGATCCCGAAAGAGACTGAAGGCATTCTCGGACGCATTGCCGCGCAACTTGCAAAGCAAGTTATTTTTCAGAAGGTCCGCGAAGCCGAGCGGGACACGGTTTACAACGAGTACATTGGCCGTGTTGGTGAAATCGTAAATGCGACTGTGAAGCGAGTCGAGGGTCCGGACGTGATCTTCGATATCGGCAAAGCGGAAGCCCGCATGCCGCGCAAAGAACAGTCTCGGCTCGAGTCATTCGCGATGGGTGAGAGGGTGCGCGTGGTAATCGCGCGCGTAGAAAAAGCGTCGAAGGGACCAGGCGTCGTAGTCTCTCGCGCTGCGCCGGAACTGGTGCAGCACCTGTTCCAGACGGAAGTTCCCGAAATCTATGACGGCACGGTTGTGATTCGCGCAATCGCCCGTGAAGCCGGCGAGCGCACCAAGATCGCGGTCATGTCCAAGGACAAAGAAGTTGACGCGGTTGGCGCATGCGTGGGCATGAAAGGTATGCGCGTGCAATCGATCATCCGCGAACTGCGGGGTGAAAAGATCGACATCATCGAATATCACGAAGATTCGGTGACCTTCGCGGAAAAGGCCCTGCAGCCAGCCAAGGTCAGCCGCGTCACCGTGGTCGATTCTGCCGGCAAGCATTTGGAAGTAGTTGTGGATGACAGCCAGCTTTCGCTCGCGATCGGCAAAAAAGGACAGAACGTTCGCCTGGCGGCAAAATTGTTGGGCTGGAAGATCGACATCAAGAGCGAAGAAGAGAAGCGCCAGGAAGTGGAAGCGCAGATGGCCGAGCTTACCAGCGTTACGGCCACGCCGCTTGAGAACGTTGAGGGATTGGGCGAAGGGCTGGTCGAGAAGCTCAAGGCTGCTGGCATTTCTACGGTTGAGGCTCTCGCTGACATGACGCCTGAACAGTTGGAGGCTATTGAAGGCATCGGCCCCAAAACGGTGGAAAAAATCAGCGTTGCGGTCAATAATTACTTCTCCGCGCTTGAGGGTGGTGAAGGTGTTGCTTTGCCGGAGAATGAAGGCGAAGCGCCTGCAGGAGAACTAACCGAAGACTCCGCAGCGGAACCGGCAGCTGAAGTCGCCGAAGCTGGTGCAGCCGAAGCTGTCCCAGAGGAATACGCCGAAGCCGCAGGCACTGAGCAAGTCGAAGCAACAGAGCAAGTCGAAGCCACCGAACAAGTCGAAGCGACAGAGCAAGAAACCGATCAGGCTACGGAGAGCGAGGAATCGCCCGAGCCTGCCGAGC
>QHZX01000224.1 GCA_003224835.1 Acidobacteriota bacterium
TCCACCTCGTGCCGATGGTAGCCGCACGGCATAGCTAAGATGATGTCGGGATCTGAATCAACTAACGTGTCCCAACCAATTTCATAACCCGGCTCGCCTGCACGACCAAGCACATCGATGCCGCCAGCGAGCACGACCATCTCGGGCACCCAATGTCCGCCGACGAATGGTGGATCGAGCCATTCGAGGCAGAGCACGCGCGGACGATCGACCGATTTACTGGTGGCCTCATGCATGCGCCGCTTGAGATTCGCGACGAGTTCACGTGCTTCATTCGAGCGCTCACAAGCATCCCCGACTGTGATGATGTCCTGCAGCACGTCATCAACGGTATGCGGGGTTAAGGCGAGAACGTGAGGCGTACGGTCGAAGCTGGACAGCACTGCACCCAAGTCGTTCGGCGACGCCGCGCAAACGTGACACAAATCCTGGGTAACGATCACGTCGGGTTGAATATCCCTCAGCTTGTCAGCGTCGAGCCGGTAAAGGCTCTCCCCGCGAGAGGAAAAACCCTTGACCTGCCGATCGATTTCGTTCTCTGGCAGTCCCGGGGGAAGCTTGCTGTACACAACCACTGGCTTCGCACGAGCTTCTTCCGGATAGTCGCACTCAAAGGTGACTCCGTGAACGGAATCTCCAAGCCCAAGAGCAAACAGAATCTCCGTCCCGGAGGGAAGGAAAGAACAGATTTTCATTTCATGCTCCCTTTCAGCCAGTAATTGCATGAGCGTTCCGCTTGCGTTCAATGCGGACCCTATAGAGATGCTCCGCTCCAAAGAAAAATCCGGCGAACAGCACGGTGCTCGCCGTTACGCGGCCCTGGTAAGGAATGCCAGCAGCGTAACAGGCCATCAATCCGCTCCAGGTTGGCGGGTAAGTGTGGAACCCAATCCACACACCGAAGTTGCTGATCAAATAAAAACTAAGAGGAGCAGCGAGGCACGCTACCGTGAAGCGTGGAATCGTGACTCGAGAGCGCAGCGTCCAACCGATCATCGCAATTGCGGCAAACGAGGCTAGCTGGATCATCTCCTGCCATCCCACACGCAGGTGATACAGCAAATTCGTGAGCACAAAATCGCTCGCAGCTAAAAACACGAGCGGAAACCACACAGAATCGCGCTTCTTCATCCTCGCGCCTCCAAACAGCAACGCTCCGTATACCGGAGAGAAATTCCACGCATGGGGAATAAGCCGCGACAGCACAGAAAAAATCATGATCAGGTAAGCCATTCTTGTCTCCTTTCAAAAAAGCCGACAGCTTTAGAACGTAAAACGTCCGCCGGTGCGAAAAGCAATCGGCAACGCCGGATATCCAAGTGCCTCCATATAACTGCGGTCCAGCACATTCGTGATCACGCCCACATAGGTAAAGTGCTTCGTGAATTGATAGCTTCCCGCGAGGTCCCATCTTGTGTAGGAAGGGTCGCTGGTTAGCGGCGGTTCGAGCGCTTCGAAGTCGCTGTCAACCCTGCGCCCGACGTAAACCAGATTGGAGCTGGTTGTGAGCTTTCGCCAATTCCAGATTGCGCCCAGGCTGCCTGAATGGCGCGGGCGCCGGAGCAGCCCATTGCCGACGCCGAAGATTGGGTCTGCTGGTGTCGAGCTTTGAGTAATGAGCGTGTTCAGGTAGGTGTAGGTTGCCGTCAGCTTCAGGCCAGATCTCGGCGTCGTTTCCAAAATGATCTCCGCTCCGTTTGCCTTAGCGGCGTTCACATTGAAAAAAGTCCCCTCGAACTTTTGGAAGTCAGTGATCTCGAACTCGACCAGGTCGCGAAACCGATTGTCGAACCAGTTGATTTCGACCTTGGCATGGTCCTCCCATATCCGCTGTTCCACTCCAAAATCAAAACTGCGATTGCGTTCAGGCCGTAAACGCGGATTGCCAAGGAACTCTGGGTTCGGACTGAATAGATCGACAAGCGACGGCTCCTTGAAGCCGAGCCCAAAATTGAACTTGAGCTTGGTTGCGCCGAAATCCCCGCCGCCTTGCCGCAGCAGATAAGCGATCGAACTGCGCGGATTGACTGTTCGCCCAAACAAACTGTGATCTTCGACACGGAATCCGTTTGTAAGCGATAGCCGCCCAATGATCGCCTGATACTGAAACACTCCACCAACCTCATGCAGGCTGTTGTGTGTCGTGCTTGCCGGGCCGGAGAGGCGATCTCCAATTGCCCCAATTTCTTTTTCGGCTGAAAAGGCCAGCGTAAACAGATGCTGGCCCCAGTCGCTCCCGCCAGATCCCAGCGCGATATTGCTCTGATAATCAAGTTGATGGCGGCGAGTGTCGCTGACGAAATCATCGGCAAAATCCGAAAATTCGAACGGCGCAGTCGAACCATCAAAGCTGGGGACGTAAGGCGGGTCAAGGCCAAGATCTCGGGACCTCTGGCGCGAGCGGTCGAATGTGTAAGTGAGACGCTGGTTCCAGAATCGATTAGTTTGATTCTCGATGCTGATCCCACTATAGCCATCGCCGCGATGCGCATACGCGTCGGTGATCGCAGGTTGGAAAGCGGTTTGCCCAGGAGTGCCGCCGCGCGATAGGTCGTCGCGCAAAATCCAGCGCAATTTTGTTTTGCCCAAATTCCAGCGCAGATTTGTTCCCGCGGTTGAGTCTGCAAAACCTGCATTCACCCCGTGATTGTCGGTGCTGAAGCGCGACCAGAACACGTTGTAATCGAAGTGGCCCGCCTGGCCGCTGACGCTCGCGCCGGCATTTATCGTGTTGAGATTGCCGCCTTCCAGGTTGAACGATGTTTGCGGCCGGACTGTCTCAGATTCACCTCTTGTGCTGAAAAGCTGCACCACGCCGGTCATCGCGTCGGAGCCGAACAGCGCGGATTGCGGCCCACGAACAATCTCGATGTGATCGATGTTCGTCGTCGAGAGGCTGCCGAAGTTAAAGGCTCCGCCCGGTTCGTTCAGCGGAATTCCATCGAGCAGCACTTTTGTGTAATCGCTATCTCCGCCGCGGGTGAACAGCGACGTGCTGGCGCCATACCCGCCGCTGCGAATGATTGCGACCCCCGGAGTCGACTGCAACAGCTCACTGACGACCAAGGCTTGGCGAGCCGCAATCTCATCTTTGGAGATCACCGTGGTGCTGCTGCCAACGAATACCGCAGGAGTTTCCGAACGATTTGCCGTGACGATCACATGCTCTTCGACTGGTGCCACGTGCAATTCGATTAGCAGATCTTCTCGTGATGCCGCCACACGCTGGGTCAGAAATCCGGTAAGTTGGATCTCCACCAAACATGCATTGCACGGCTGTTGGAAAGAAAACTGTCCTTGCTGATCGGTAAGGGTGTGCGCCACTTGGGCCCCGTTTGGCGAGAGCAGCCGCACAGAAGCCGCTGGCACGGCGGCATGATCTGGGTCAGTTACGGTTCCAGTGATGGTTTGAGAGGTTTGGGCGTGAACACTGATCGAAAAAACTACAGCCAACCAAAGAAATAAAGTCCTGCGCATTGCTCCTCCTGTCCCACGAAGGGGAGTGGTGAATTAACGGGACGAGGAGCTTGCTGCGGAGGCGGGAACACAGACAATCATTTCAGGAGAAAAAGTTTCCGGAGAAACTTTTCGGGTCAAAATCCGGTGATGAGCCGAGAGTCCTGAAGTTGAGATGTCATAGTTCGCCTTCCCCGAGAAGGCTCACTCATCCCACTTCTGGCAGGTCTCCTGACTCTCGTTTCATCAGGCTGGCCGCCTTCCCGACCGTTACGCCTTCGCTTTTCAGCGACGCCCACGCGGTCAGTGGCATTATGGCCAGCCCTCCACGATCACAGTGGCGGGGCCGCGCCGGATTCTCACCGGCTTCCCTATTGAGCTTCCAAAGCACCAGAAGCGATGCTCTTCTTGGTTACGCTTCTTGCGAAAGAATGTCAAGCCGCTACCGAGCCGTCTTCAAGAATTTACAAATTCGACAGTTCGCAATATCGCGAGAAATTCACCTGAACCACCACGCGCGACCGTAAAAAATTCCTGCGATGCTCGCCAGTAACACGTATCGCCAGTTGAACACTGCGCCGTGACTGAAGTGCGATAACCCGAAAAGGATCGCCGCCACCGGCAATGCGGCGGTCCTTCCGACTCTGGTCTCAAGAAAATTCTGCAGGATCGCGCGAAAAAACAGCTCCTCGGGAATTGCAATCAGCAGAAACGTGAGCAACAGGTCAGCGATGACATGACCCACCCGCGGAACAGCCGCATGAAAATGAATAAATCCAGTTAGCTCCCCTAAAGCAACGCCGATCGGCAGAAAGAACGCCCACTCGCGCAATCCTACCTTCATCGCAGACCACGTCGGAATGAACGAATATCCCGCGCCTTCCAATCCACGGACTACAAAAAAGCAGTAAAGGGCGACGTCTGCGAGAAAGAGCTTAGGCAAAACCGCCAGCTCCGGAGGCCAGGCGCTATGCAGCCATTTCAGGTAATACGTTGCTGCAATGACGATCAGCGCTGCCGCATCGCGCCATGTCATGTGCTTCGGCAGCTTTGGCAATTTCAGAAATGCCGCCAGCAGCACCGGAAAC
>QHZX01000225.1 GCA_003224835.1 Acidobacteriota bacterium
AATGGCGGTGATGTCGTGCGCCATCTGAGCAAAAGTCGCGGTCACAGTTACGCTTTGCCCTTTGGCAACGGAAACCTGACAATTGACGCCGCTGCACGCGCCGCTAAATCCGGAGAAGTTGTATCCGGTGGCGGCGGTGGCGGTCAGACTAACGCTGGTGCCGTCGTTGAAACTGGCGGTGCAAGTCGGAGGGCAGTTAATTCCAGCCGGGCTGCTGGTGACGGTTCCCGATCCCAAAACCGTAACCGTCAGTTGCGCGGCAGTAGACGAGGCAAACGTCGCCGAGACCGACTGATCGCTGGAAACTACAATTTGGCATGAAGTGCCACTGCACGCGCCGCCGTATCCCGAGAACTGGAAGCCTGAGCCCGCTGTTGCGGTGAGAGTAACTGAAGTTCCAGATGGAAAGCTTGCAGTGCACGTGGTCGGACAATTGATTCCCGCGGGACTACTGGTCACTGTGCCGGTGCCAGTCACGGCGACCGTCAGCTGAAAGTTCTGAGGCGGTGGTGGATTGTTGCTGGATGTGCCCCCGCAAGAAGTGAGTGCCAACGCACAACCCAGAACAACAGCAAAAGCAAATACCCGAAAACTCAAACGTCGCTGACCCCTAAATCAGCGAATTTTTAGGTGCCAAACAGAGTAGCTGGGTTGCACTACAGTCCTTTACGGAGTGGGGTTTCAGGTCTTTAACGCGGCTGTAACAAGTCCCCACAAATGAAAGATTTGCCACAAACAAGCCGGTATCATTGAGCTGTGGATCGCATGTCATCACCATCGAAAGAATCTCGCGTTGGCTTGTGCGCGGAGTGCAAGTACATGCGGCTGATCAAATCCGACAGGGGAGCGACGTTTTACTTATGTCAACGTTCGGCATCGGACGCGAGCCTTCCCAAATATCCGAGGCTACCGGTGATTCAGTGTCGGGGATACGAAAAGAAGGAATTGGATTGACAGGCATTGGAAGGAGTTTATGCGGGCGCTTTTTCCGGGGCCTTCAGTCCCAGTTCTTTCATCACCATTTGCAGATCTTTCCAGGTCTCCTTTTTCTGGCGGGGATCACGTAGCAGGAACGCAGGATGATAAGTGACTGCCAGCTTGGTGCCTCGGAAATCGTACCAGCGGCCGCGAAGTTCAGACATTGGCGCATTGATTGCCAGCAAAGTTTTTGCGGCCACGGCGCCAAGCGCGACGATTGCTTTGGGACCAATAACTTCAATTTGCCGCATGAGAAATGGCGAGCAGGTCTCACACTCATCACGCTCTGGCGTTCGATTGCCTGGCGGGCGGCACTTGATGATATTGGCGATGTAGACTTCTTCGCGGCTCAGGCCCATGGCTTTGATCATATTGGTCAGCAGTTGCCCGGCGCGGCCGACGAACGGCTCGCCCTTTTCATCTTCATCAGCGCCCGGAGCTTCGCCAATGAACATCAGATCGGCTCGGGGATTGCCGACGCCGAAAACAATCTGCTTGCGTCCTTGTTTGTGCAGGCGGCAGCGGGTGCAGTCGCCGAGGTCTTCCCGAATCTGGCGAAGCGAGACCATGGGATCGGAGGATACGGTGGGTGGAGCGGAAGCTCGGGATGCTGACGCTGTGGGCATTGTGACGGCGGCCTCACTTTCAATTTTTGGCGCGGAGTTTAGTAGTTCAACCGGCTGGCGATAGAGATCATATATCCCGAGATCGTTGTAATAGCGGATTCGATCAGAAATCGCGCGACGAGTTTCCGGATCGAGAGAGGGCATTTCGGAATTGTAAATGGTGGAGATCGGGTGGTTAAGGCAAAAGGCATTTAACCACGAAGGACACGAAGTTCACGAAGGAAAATTTCATGCGCTCAAATCAAGGAAGTTAAGAGTTAACGACCGAAAGTTTCTGTTTCAGCTCCACCACACAATCCAGCACGCGTTGCGCAACTTCCCATTTGGTGGTCTCGGGAACAGGAATCGTCTCCGCCCTCGTGATGATGGTCACGGCATTGCGGTCGGAATCAAAACCAACGCCTTCGCGGGAAACATCGTTCACCACAATTGCATCGAGGGATTTCGATTTCAGCTTCTGGCGAGCGTTGTCGAGCACGTTTTCAGTTTCAGCGGCGAAACCGATTATCAGTTGCGATTTCTTGTGCCGCGAAATTTCAGCAAGAATGTCGGGCGCGGGCGTCAGGTCGAGACTCATATTGCCGCCGCGCTTCAGTTTTTGCTCCGCCGGATCGGCAATGGTGTAGTCGGCAACCGCCGCAGTTTTAATCACAATGGAGGCCTCGGGCAAGAGTCGAAGCACGGCATCGAGCATTTGTTTAGCCGATTCGACCACGACCACTTCCGCAGCTGACGGCGGCTTCAGCGATGTCGGCCCAGTTACCAGCAATACTCGCGCGCCACGACGCAACCCAGCTTCCGCCAGTGCGTAGCCCATGCGCCCACTGGAGCGATTCGTGAGATAACGCACGGGATCGATTTTTTCGCGAGTAGGGCCGGCGGTGATTAGAACAGTCTCGCCACTCAAGTCCTGCGAAGCGCCGAGTGTTTCCATCGCTGCTGCGACAACCGCCTCGTTCTCTGCTAAACGTCCCGGCCCAGTCATGCCGCATGCCAAGTATCCGCTACCCGGCTCGACGATCTTTACGCCACGCTTGCGAAGTGTCTCGAGATTTTGCTGCGTCGCCGGATGCTCCCACATATTCACGTTCATTGCTGGGGCAACAACAACCGGCGCGGCGGTCGCGAGATAAAGTGTAGTCAGAAAATCGCTGGCGATTCCCTGCGCGAATTTTGCTAGAACATCTGCAGTCGCAGGCACCACAACCAATGCGTCGATCGATTGCGCGACGGCAATGTGTTCAATCGCAGAGTCAATGTTCGGCTCCGCGCCTGAGTCACGATTGAACATGCCGGTAATAACTTTTTCTCCGGAGAGTGCGGCGAAGGTGAGAGGACGAACGAATTCCTGAGCGGAGTCGGTCATGATGACCTGAACACGAATACCGCGGTCCTGCAGCAGGCGGACGATCTCTGCGGCCTTGTAGGCTGCAATACCGCCGCAAACTCCGAGGGCAACTTTCATGCAGTCTTTGCTCCTGCGTATATAGGATACCGGAGTCCGCGTGAGGGGAGTAGCGAGAAAGGCCGGTACGAACGTAACCGGGTGAGCTATGAGCTTTGAGCAACGAGCGAACCCAACGAAAGTTCACGATACCTGCAGCTGACAAGGTTGCTCACTGCTCGCCGCTCGATTTTCAGTTTTCCTGGCCCATGACATTGTCGAGCATTTCAGTGGCGACATCGACCGGCGACGCGGGTATTTCGGGCACGACCCACTTCACTTTGCCAGCCTTGATCTCGTCCTGGGCGATCCTGCACGGC
>QHZX01000226.1 GCA_003224835.1 Acidobacteriota bacterium
CGAGCAGTTTGAAAGAGGGAGGAACACTTGCGCCGGAGAACAGATGGTACGAGGAACTTCATTCTGCGGATAACTACTGGACCTTCATGGTTTCGAATAATGGCCGGGGACAATTGATTGCGACAAGCGCGCGGCCCAACAAGGAAATGAATGTCTCACCCAAAGCAATACCGCCGCAAATTAGAGAGCCTCTCATTCCAAGAAAGCCGGTCCTTCCCATCGACCAAATGAAGGAGGGCATCAGGCTTCACGAAGCTCTCCTTTCCCACATCTCGGGCATAGTCCGCCCAAAATTCGGTGGAGATGCAGGCGGGGTTCGGATACTGTCAAGCATCGCCGATCGCCTGTCTCAAAAAGTCGGCCCTTTGGCGCCAGAGCTTTCCGCAAGGGACCTGAAGCTGCCAGACGTCTTTGACAACTTAAAATATCAGACCGGCATTCGCGATCAGGCAGGCCGTGGCACTTGCACCTATTTCGCGGCGATCGCCGCGCTGGAAGCGGCTTATACGCGCGCCGGATATCCGAGCGACATTGACCTCAGCGAGCAGTATTTTAGTTGGATTCGCGGCGTCAGCGTAGTTAACGATCCTCCGAATTCGCCCATCATTGGAACCACCAGTGCAACGCCAAGGGATGACATCCTCGGTTCGGTAGCGGGCGGCGCTGTGTCCTACAACTTCATGCTGTTGACCCACTATTCGGTCCCTCCGGAAAGGTCCCTTCCCTATATTGGAAGCGGTGACTACGACAACTACAAGAAGTGGCCGTCGTACGTAAAATATGGTCTTATGAACTATCGCTGGGATGATCCAAACACACTCCAAGCCTCCATCAACTCCTGGAACTTCGACCCTGACCAGAACAACTACGAGGCCCGAGGCGGAGCACGCTATGGGGTTGCCGACTACTCTGTTCTGAGCAAAGCGCAAGTGAGCGATGCCGCTATCCTGGAGGCTCTAATTGCTTCGGGACACGACGTCGCCATTGGCACGCCTGTCTGGGATGACGTGTTCAATCTAGACCCAGCAAGGCCTCGGTGGAAGCGAGATCCCAGCCTGAAGGACCCGGTTGGCGGACATGCGCTCTTGCTCGTCGGATACGACCGAAAGCGTCAGTTCTTTATCGCCAAGAATAGCTGGGGCGCAGTCGCTTACGACGAATCGATGCTGGCTGACGATTGGAAAGACGTTGCCAAAAAATACCAGGGATACGCACTCGTGGATTACGGATACGTCAAAGAATTCACTGACGGCGCCTACATCACGAAGGTTTCCGACATCACAGAAAGCAAACACAACTTGCAGCGCGTTTTCGGGCAGTGGGATGGTCAGTTTATGGATAAGACGGGACGCGTTTTGCTCAAAGGCACCTTGACCTGGCGGCATCTTCCAGGCAGCTTCGATACACTGTTTGGCCAGCCCGACCTGCGAATTGGAGACTTCGTGGACGATGCCGGTCGAATCACTCGCGTCAATGGCGAGATCGCCCCGGACAACAAGTCTGTGACCCTCTACATGGACCTGAGTGACGGCGGGTTGGGATACACAGAGAGCCGCGGCGTCGTAATTGACTGCAAGTTAACTTTGATGCCAGGCAATCCGCGCCTGGAGAGTACGACACTCTCTGCGGGGCCGGCTAGAATGGGAATTGGGGTTAGGAGAAGCGACTTCGGCTTGCCGCTGCCTCCGGAGCTCATGGATTTCACAGCTCGGCTCAGATATTAGCGAGCGCTGCGCTGCGCGGGACCACGCCCCACATGGACCCACAGGCCAAGGGGGAAGCAATGAAAACGAAATTCTTTGTCTTATCGATCATTTTGGTGATGGTCCTATTTTCAGTGTTCACACAGACCGCTTCGGTTTCCGCTCAAAATCCCGCGACACAAGTTCAAACGATCCAGGCGCAAACAGTACTCTCAGAGAAGGATGCTTTGAAGAACGTGCGCGTCGATGAATCCTCAGGCGTGGCAACGGGAGTCCTTCCTGATCTGACAATTAAGGACATGTGTCTCGAAGTTGATCAGACGACATCAGCCGAGAGTCTGCGTGTGTTGCTTGCAAACATAGGCACCAGGAGCGCAGATCCTTTTGAACTGGGAATCAAATTCATTGATTCGAGCGACGATACGGGCTATTGGTATGTGGACAACCTCATCGGATTGAATGCCGGCGAGGAAAAGTGGTTGTCATACAGTCCGAGGTGCTGCGGCGTTGCGCCAACCCACCGTGTCGTGAAAGAGTCTGTGAAATTTCAAGCGATAGCCGATCCGACCTACTTAAAGGCCTATGGTGGATACGCCCCGCCCTACCCAGTAAAGTCCAGAATTAAGGAATCGAATGAAGGCAACAACTCGTTGACGTTCAGCAGGGCAGAGATAAGGAGCTGCAAGAACATCGGGAGGCCGACAACGCCCAAGATTCAGACAATCAAGCCGGTGCGGCCTTAAGCATGTCAAGGTGCAACATACAAAAATACTGGTCAAAGACGAGAAGGAGCAGCAGAAGTTTCGCGAGTTCCTCGAACAAGACTGAGGAGTAGTTGCTAGCCAAAGGGTTAATCGCGAGTTAGCTGGTTTTTGCTGTGCTTTGACGGGCGAGTGCGCCGATTACTTCAGATGAGAGGTCGAGCGGTACGAAATACTTCAACGGATACAGGTAATCTTCACCCGTTTCATCGATCACGCGGATGTATTCACGCGACGCCGCTTTCTGATCCGGCAAGACCGCATATATCTTGCGAACTTCGAGCGACTCAGGAGACCCTCCGTTATCGATACAGAGAACATAAGATGTTACTGACTGATTCATGGTCGTTACTTCAGTCCAGGTATTGTTTGATTTTAAGCTTCTTTCGCCCGATGCCATGCGCTTCATACCAGTGAAGTTCTGCACGGCAAATTGTACGATCCTACAACCGTAGCGCTCCGTAGGACCGGAATATTTATAGAACCTCCGTCGAAAAACAACGACCGCGCTCCTTTAGGAGCGCCATGTAATCAGTTTCACATTTCGCTCCTAAAGGAGCGAGAACTACGTGAGGGTTCGTTGGTTCTATAAACATCTCGCGCCTACGGCGCGAAGCACGCATCAATTTAACCGGGCTCATTTTTCCGTCGCCCTCAAATCGCGCAGCAATTTGGCGAATTCTGATTCAAACGAATCTTGATCCTTCCAGTTAGAGAAATCAGGATGTAGTATTCGCGCACTTCGGCAGCCAAGTCTTTGCCGCTGTCGGCATCAAAGCATTCCCAACTTTGTATCGTTTCGAAATCAACGAGGCGGATAGGGAAGAGCTTGCGGCGATTGTCTTCTCGCTCGACCTTCTTTGCGCGCCGAATTTCGGTTATGACCCATTCACTTTTCATACTGTCTTTCGAGAGAACTAGCAACAACCTGTCGTGAACCTGAATGGCCTGAAAGATCTGTTCGTGAAGTTTCTTGCCGCCTTTCATCTCTTCAGGCGCAAACCACACCCGAAGATTCTCGCTGCGCATCGCCGAGTGTAATCGCCTAGCAAATTCCTCGTCTTGATGACTGTAGCTGATAAAGCATGACTGGAACTGGATGGGGCTTACACTTGCAACCAACGCAGGTACTTGCGTGATGAACTCTTCGAGAACTCCTGCGCCTCGAAGGAAGACTTCCGAAATGCGGCCTTGTGATCGATATAAAGTAT
>QHZX01000227.1 GCA_003224835.1 Acidobacteriota bacterium
TACGATCGGCTGATGGAAATGGATGACATCAACGGAGATTTTGCGCAAACCGACGTGTCGCTGATTATTGGAGCCAACGACGTAACCAATCCCGCAGCCAAGACTGATAAGGCGAGTCCGATCTATGGCATGCCGGTCCTGGATGTAGAAAAGTCCCACACCGTGATGGTGATCAAGCGCAGTATGAATCCCGGTTTCGCTGGCATTGATAATCCGCTTTACTACATGGACCAGACGCTGATGCTCTTCGGCGACGCGAAGGCATTCGTCAGCAATATTGTGAAAGAGTTGGGCGGACACTGACCAATTGCATTTCCCACTTCTCGCAAAAGGGGCGAGAAGTGGGGGGCCCGGAACGAAGTTTCTCATCCCACTCCGCGCACGGCGAGAGTGGGGTAGCCAGGCCCACCGATATCCTATTTCCCACCAAATCCGAATACGATCCCGCTTGAGAAACGGAAATCGTTCTGATGACCATGGCCGTTAGCCGAAGAGTTTACCAGTTGATAATCAAATTGACCGGCTCGCACGGCGAAGTGTCGAGTCAGTTTCAGATCCAGGCCGCCTCCCAGTGCCAGAGCGAAGCTGTTGCTTGAGGCGGGGCCGGGCAACGTGACGGGTCCTCCAACAATCTGAAAATTGCCGAAGCCGACGTGCTCGCCACCGAATAGGCTGTGCGCGAAAACCGTGTACCGGGGAGCTCGGTGCGAAATCACCGGTCCGAATAGATAGTCGTAGATGTGCTGATCAGGAGTGGAGAAGTTCAGCGGGACAACCGGCGGGATAGAATTGAAAGTGACGCTGACCAAGTTGCCATAGTGGCCGCTGAGATCTGCTTTTACTCCGAACCAGCGATTCAGATTGAGTTGTCCGGCGGCTTCCCATCCGTTGAAGCTGGGACGGACCTTGAAAGTAGCTGGGCAGGTGGCACCGATTACGCTGGTGCACAACGCGATCAGCGATGAACTGGAGATACCCTGGGTATCGACATGAAGATAAGAGTACCCGCCGAAGACTTCAACGCGTGAGTAGTCCTGGGCGGAGGCGAGAGTGGAAACAAGAAACGCACAAAGACTGATGAACAGCACGGTCGTGCATGTCGGGCGCATAGCTCATCCTTTCTTTTATCCATGTGCGTGGGAAGAAAGATGTCATCGCACAATTTGTTGGATGCAGGAACTTTCGTTTTCCCTATTTTCTATTTGGCGTTCTCGGATTTCATGCCTGACGACATCCGATACCGTAAACCATGCGAAAATCGCCCATGGCCACAAATAGTACGGTTTTGTAAGTATCACAAGCCGGCTGCTTCAGGGCCTGATTGTGTCGCGGAATGATTAATTTTCTTTCCATCATCGCGCTGGGATTTTTTCTAGGGATGCGGCACGCCACCGATCCGGATCACGTGATCGCGGTTACCACCATCGTCAGCCGCGAGCGCAAGATTTCGAAAGCGGCATGGATTGGAGTCTTCTGGGGCGCGGGGCACACACTAACAATTTTTGTAGTCGGCACCGCGATCATCGTGTTCGATCTTGTTATTCCGGCGCGGCTTGGATTGAGCATGGAATTATCGGTTGGGTTGATGTTGATCCTGCTGGGAGCAATGAACGTGATCAGCTTCCTGCGTAACGTGCCGCTATGGAAAGCTGGTGACGCGGGAACAGACGTCCCCGCCAGCCGAGTCTCCGGCGAACCAACGATTATTCATTCTCACCCGCACAGTCACGGCGACTACGTTCATATTCATAGCCATGGACATGAACCCGATACGCATCTGCACAGTGAGCAAAAGACTCCATTGGCTTGGCTCGACCGCGCCCTGCTCAGATTCAAACTGTATCAACCTGTGCGTCCATTAATTATTGGGATTGTGCATGGACTGGCCGGCTCGGCGGCCGCGGCATTGCTTGTGCTCGCAACAATCCGGAACCCGCGCTGGGCGGTCGCTTACCTGCTGGTGTTCGGAACCGGAACCATCGTGGGAATGATGCTGATCACCATGAGTATGGCGTCGGCGTTCCATCTCATTCCCAGCGGACGACAGTTTTTTCATCGACTGGCACTGGCTTCTGGACTCCTGAGCCTTGGCTTTGGGAGTGTAGTCGCCTATCACATTCTTGTGGTGAACGGGTTGCTGACCAGTCATCCACAATGGGTGGCTCATTGATGATTGGAATCTCCCGGTAAACGCAGTGGCCGAACGTCCTTTATACATTCCGGTGATACTTGGAACCGTGCGTAAGGGGTGCTTAAGCGCGAACGCGGCACGCCTGCTTACGGATGAGCTCGCGAAACGCAGTTCAGTAGAAACTGAGCTGATTGACATCGCCAAGCTGCGCCTGCGCACCGACGATGCTGGGCAAGCGATAAAAGACCCGGATTTCGCTACGCGGATGGAACGTGCCGATGCTCTGGTGATCGTCTCGCCTGAATACAATCATGGCTACAGCGGACTGCTGAAGCACGTTCTCGATAGCTGCCTTGAGGAATACATCCACAAAGCTGTTGGAATTGCGGGAGTATCTGCCGGTCCTTTCGGAGGAACGCGTGGCATTCAGGATTTGCTTCCGGTGTTGCGTGAACTGGGACTGGTCACGATTTTCTGGGATGTGAATTTCTCAAATGCCGGCAAACTCTTTGATGACGAAGGAGACCTCCTCGACAATTCTTTCCTGCCTCGCATTGACAAGTTTCTAAAAGAACTCATCTGGATGGCAAAAACGTTGCGCTACGGACGTGAACACATAAGCCTGGAGTAACAACGGTGTCAGCAAACAAAATGAAGTGCCCACGATGTGGAAGCGAGATGAACCATCACGCCGATAAGCTCACGCATTCCACTTCTGGCGAAACAGGTTATAGTCCGGTGTTCGGCGGAAGTATCGAGGAGATGCACGCGTGCCCGAATTGTGGCGCCGGCGCGTCACGGTTCAGCGCGACCTGATCCGACTACCTGCCTGCCCACGCCAAACCATCCGCTCCCGCTCCTGCCTCGATCAGCTTTTCAACCTTCCAGTCAGTCGTGCGAATTACTGCGACTTTGTGACTGGCATCGCAGGAGACATACGCGACGTGGCCATCGGGGCGGACCAGAACTTCCTGAGGGGCAGCGGGGACGTCGATATTTTCCGCAACTTTCATGGCTCGGAGATCCACCACTGCGACTTTGTTTGCGTTAGGCATAGCGACTACGAGCCAATGACCGTCGGACGTGGGAGCGGAACCGTACCCCGGCGCGAGCAGAGGCACCCACGTTTTCACTTTGTTGCTTGAGGCGTCGATCACCGCCAGTTGAGGTTTCGTCTGGTCGGAAGTGAATACCATTCGGCCATCCACAGAAACCGCAATGCGCTGGATTTGGCCGGAAACCGGAATCACAGCGATGTTCTTTCGCGCTTTCATGTCTAAGACGGAAACGGTACCCGGGCCTACGTTTGCGGTGTATCCACGTTCCCCGTCTGGCGAAATCGCCAGCATGTGAGACTCAGGTTGTCCGGTTGGAATTGTCCCGACGATTCTGAGCGCGTGCGGATCGATGACGGTAATTGCGCTGTCGAGTTCGGTAGTCACGTACAAGAGTCCGTCCTCCGGGGCAAAGACAGCACAGTGTGGACGCACGGCGTGGCCGAAATCTAAATTGCCAATTATTTTTTGCGCCGCAATATCGATCACCACCATGTTGCGCCCGTCGGTGCCCGGCTTGCCGACACCCGAATTGCCATAAATTGGCACATACGCAAGCTTGCCATCCGGAGATGCGGCGACTTCGTGACCTGTGATGCCTTGCTCAGGTATGACGGCGATTTGGCGACCAACCGCCGCATCGACGACGCCAAGCGTGTGCTCAGCCTTGTTGGCAACGAGGAGGATGGAGTGCGTGTTCATAGATTCACTTCGCGATGGGATTGGG
>QHZX01000228.1 GCA_003224835.1 Acidobacteriota bacterium
GATGTGCTCGCTGGGTTTCACGAGATTAAGACAAAGGAATTGATCTTCTCCAATCTAATAAGGTAAGAAGCCGATCGCCAAGCTCTGATCTCCTTGCAGGAATCGGTCTAAACTAGAGAAAACTCACTCATGCTTCCTCGCGTGGTTATAACTGGACTGGGCGCAGTCAGCCCAAACGGAATCGGTAAAGAGGCATTCTGTCGCGGCGTTCTTGCCGGAAAGTCCGGCGTGAAGCGCATTTCCCGCTTTGATTCCTCTCACCTGCTGGTTCATATCGCCGGCGAAATACCCGAATTTGACGAGTTGGCTTGGGTGGAACCGCGTGAGCGCAAGCATGTTTCTCGCGTTGTGCCTCTCTGTTTGGCTGCCACTTCCGAAGCCGTGAACGACTCCGGTCTGGATACGGCTGCGATGTCGGTGGAAGAAAAGCGACAAATCGGAATCGTGCTGGGAACGGGTGGGGGCGCCCAGGAATTTTCAGAGGAGCAATACCGCTTGTGGCACAGCGGGAAGGAAAAGCAAGTAAGCCTGTTTTGCGTTCCCAGCGGAACCATGGGTACCATTCCAAGCGAAATCAGCATGCGCTTTGGATTTCGCGGATACAGCCATGTGGTGACTGCAGGCTGCACCTCCTCTACCGACGCGCTTGGTTATGCTTACCAGCATATTCAAGCTGGAGTGCAGCCAATGTTCGTCGCCGGCGGAGTAGACTCGCCAATCACCGAAGGAATTGTGAAAGGCTACACCATGATTCGTGCGCTGACACAATCGTGGAATGATCAACCCGAACGTGCATCTCGACCTTTTTCCGCAGATCGCGACGGTTTTGTACTCGCCGAAGGTTCCTGGATGTTTGTTCTGGAAGATTACGAGCACGCGAAGGCACGTGGAGCGCGAATTTATGCGGAAATCACCGGCTACGGTGCGACCTGCGAGGCATATCATCGCGTGCGCATGAGTGATTCTCCTGAGGAGCCTGCCCGTGCCATTGCTCTCGCGATGGAAGAAGCACACGTGACTCCGGAAGACATTCAATACGTCAGCCTCCACGGCACTTCGACCGAGATGAATGACCGTGTAGAAACCCGCGCGCTGAAGTTGGCTTTTGGTGACCGCGCCTATAAAGTGCCAATGTCGGGACTGAAGTCGCAGATCGGCCACGCTCAGGGAGCATGTGGCGCGGCCAGTGTAGCGTCGACGCTGATTGCTATGGAACATGCCCAGATTCCACCAACCATCAATCTAGAGAACCCTGATCCCAATTGTGATCTCGACTATGTGCAAGACATCGGACGCAAAGCGGCAATTGAGCACGCCATATGCAATTGCGTAGGCTTTGGATCTAAGAATTCAGCGCTGGTATTAAAGAAAATCGCGTAGAATTCTTTCCAAGACGCTTGGATTTAGATCCTCCGTGACTGTTTGTCGACTCCTGAAATTGATCCCGCTCCTGCTGACGGCGGCCACCGCATCCGGTCAAGTCGAGTATTCCGCGTATCTACTCCGCCTGGAACACACAACCTTCGAATCGCATCAGTGCGTGCTTTTAAAAAAGGATGGCTCCTTCCATCTCGAAACTGATAACCGCGATTCCACCAGAGTGTTTGAGGGCTCACTCGGCGCTGAACGGCTCGGCCGAGTTCAGCATGCACTGGAAGACAGAGAGCTCACGACATTGTCGCAAAATCAAATTGAAGAACCGTTGAATCCAAAGCATGAGTTTCTCCAGATCGATATGTCGGATGGCAGGCACTGGCGGGAACTGACGTTTTTCAGCGCCCAAAGCCAGGAACCTTATCTTCGATCGCTGCAACCACTGCTGCATTGGCTGAATGATCTGCATAAAATGCCGCACAAAGAATTTTCAGAGGACTCCGGAAAAAACAACTGCTTGCCACCGCGCAAGATCGCGTTAAAAAAACGCGGAGAGCTGTCGGCCCATGAGTCCCCCGAAGTAAGACCGAACCCAGCGCTGACAATTCCGTCAAAACCATCGGTCACAAAACCTGATCGCATTCCAAGCTTGCTACGTGTTTCTTCATTGGGAATTAAATCGCATGTAGTTCGCGAAACGTGTTTTCTCGTAATTGCGAATGGATTTTATCGTGCGGAAGCACGGGAGCAAAAAGAGGGCAGCAGGGCGATACAAACGAAAATTACCGGTGGAAAATTCGCGCTAGAAGAAATTTCGCAATTGCAGCAACTCATTGGCGATCCTGCCATTGCAAAAATTCATCATCGTAAGACTTCGCGAATGGTGCTGCCCATGACCGGGGAAATGTTGAATTTGCAAATTTACAGAGATTCAGGCTTGCAGGACGTGGTTCTTTCAAGCACGTTCAACCGGCGCGATATTCCGTTTTTTTATTCCGGTGATGGCGATGTCAAAAACGCTCAGCCGCTGCTGAAGTTTCTCGCAGAACATATCTGGACAAATAACGTCGGAGGTCTGGATCCGGCGCTGAGGAATGATTGCCAGGATGCCCCTTGAATGAGTGGATCAGACAATTCTTGCTACGACATCGTAATCGTGGGTCTCAGTAATCTGGCATCGGTAAAATTCGCCGGGCGAGGGAATCAGCCCTTCGGGAACATCGGCGATGTAGAGCTTGCCGTCGATTTCCGGAGCGTGCATCGCGCTTCGCCCTTCGAGCAGTAGATCGCTTTCCTCCGACGGACCCTCGAGCAGCACCTCGAATTCACGGCCTCGCAAATTTTTCTTTGTCCGACGGCTGATGCCTTTTTGAATGTGCATCAGGTGCTTGCGGCGGCGTTCAATTTCTCGCGACGAAATTTTCTCATCGAGCGAAAACGCCGTCGCGCCCTCCTGGTCAGAGTAGGAGAAAGTCCCCATCCAATCGAACTCGGCTTCCTTGACGAAACTGCAGAGCTCTTCGAAATCCTTCTCTGTTTCTCCAGGGAAACCAACAATAAACGATGTGCGCAAAGTCACGCTGGGAATCGTTCTGCGCATCTTCTCAATCGTGCGCAGAAAAATGTCCGCGCTGCCCCCGCGTTTCATCCGCTTAAGGACCGCAGAAGAAGCGTGTTGCAACGGCACGTCCATGTACGAGCAAATCTTTTCATGACCGGCGATCGTATCTAGCAAGCGTTGCGTAATTTTGTTGGGATAAGCGTAAAGGAAGCGCACCCAGCGAAGTTCGTCGATTGCGGCAAGCTTTTCCAATAGCAGGGCCAGGCCGTCTTTCAGTCCGAAATCTTCGCCGTAGCAGGTCGTGTCCTGTCCGATGAGCGTGATCTCGCGTACCCCAGATCGCGCCAGTCGCTCGGCTTCAGCGATGACAGATTCAAAGCGGCGTGACCGGAACTTTCCCCGCAGTTGCGGAATGATGCAGAAACCGCAAGGGTGATCGCAACCTTCTGCGATTTTGATGTAGGCGGAATATTTCGGCGTCGCGAGCACACGCGGAGTGGCCTCGTCATACAAATAATTTGGCAGGTCAGCGAT
>QHZX01000342.1 GCA_003224835.1 Acidobacteriota bacterium
GGGTTTGGTCAATGAATATAGCGTCCCGGTCACGTGGTATTCGTCTTCTTTCGAATCTTCCGGATGATTGTCGATCTGGACTTCGTAGCCGTAATGCACCGGCATCCATTCTTCCCGTGGCTCGACGGGAATGCGGATGAACAGGCCCGAGTTGTCATTGTGGTCGCGCATTTTATAGACCACGTGAATTGTGCAGTCGCCAAGCTTCCCGCCGGTCCAGTAGAGGAGGCCCATGCCGCCATGGGTGCGAATCAGGCCGTCCTCGACGGTCATATAACCCGGACCGACGTGCTTCCAGCCAGTCAGGTCTTTGCCGTCGAAAAGCTGCTTCCAGTCACCGGATTGGCCGTGGAGGGCAAGAGAAAAACCGAAAATGCAGAGAAATGCGAGTAAGTACCTGGGCATTAGTGGCACCTCGAAACTGGAGATATTACACTAAACCACCTTCCTCGGGCGTTCCTCGTCCGGTAATCTGCGGTGCACCGAAGTTCCGGAAGCTCGCATCAAAGCAGATATAATTAAAGAACTCGGCGGCGCTGGAGCGCGGCTTTGAGATTCCGGGAGTCAGATGTCCATAAAAATCAAAACAGCCATTCTTATCGCATCGGCCGGCGTTCTAATGTTTTCGCTTGCCGGGCAAATCCGTGGTGTGCGCGCGTCGAACAATGACGGCTCCTACCGTCAGATGGAAGTTTATAGCGAAGTGCTGTCGCGGGTGAGAAGCGAATACGTCGAGGAACCTAATCTGCCCACGGTCACCGATGGCGCCCTGCATGGACTCTTGGAGTCGCTGGATTCGAACTCCAGCTACTTGAACCCGGAACAGTACAAGGAATACAAAGCCCGCAAGATCGGCTCGAAGGGCGATGTTGGCGCGGCAGTATCGAAACGTTTTGGATACGCTTCGGTCGTGGCGGTGATTCCGGGAGGGCCAGCGGACAAAGCCGGCCTGCAGGATACTGACATTCTGGAAGCGATTGAAGGCAAGAGCACGCGTGAGATGTCGCTGGCGCAGATTCGCAGCATGCTTACGGGCGAGCCGGGCTCTAACGTGAATTTGTCTGTAGTGAGGGCGCGGAGATCAGAACCGCAAAAAGTAGTGGTCACGCGCGACATCGTGACTATTCCGCCGGTTAAAGACAAGATGCTGGACGATGGAATTGAGCAGATTCGAGTGGACGCATTGAACAAGGGTAAGTCGCAGGAAATCGCAAATCGGATCAAGGCGGTCCAAAAGTCTGGCGTGAAAAAGCTGATCCTTGATTTGCGGGATTGCGCCGCCGGCGATGAAGCGGAAGGCGTGGCCACCGCAAACCTGTTCCTGAATCACGGCACTATAACGTACCTGCAAGGGCAAAAATATCCTCGGGAAGCATTCAATGCTGACCCGGCGAAGGCAGTTACTACTCTCCCGCTGGTGGTTTTGGTGAATAAGGGAACGGCTGGGCCTGCAGAAATTGTGGCCGCAGCGGTCCTGGAGAATGCGCGCGGCGATGTTGTGGGTGACAAAACTTTCGGCGACGGATCAGTGCAGAAACTGATCGAACTGCAAGATGGCGGGGCGCTGATTCTTTCGATCGCGAAATACTATTCGCCACAAGGAAAGGCGATTCAGGATACTGCGGTAACGCCGAATATCGTGGTCGCGGATGTGGCGGACGATGTGCCGGTTCCGGACGAGGACGAGAACGCAGCGCCCGCCGATATCGAGAAAAAAACAGCGCCGGACCATGACGAGCAATTGGATAAGGCGATCCAGGTGTTGAAGAAGCGCCAGGGATGATGAGATTGGCACGGGCGAGGGCCCGTGCCTTCATTTTTTACTTCGGTTATTCCCCTTCTATTATTCCTTCCGAATAGATCTTTTGCCTCCTGCTATGCTAGGCACAAGCTTTCATGAAAGCGGTTTTGGAAGAACTGCAGTCGGCTGAACCTGGCCGCAAACGGCTGGTCGGCCGGATGATTTTTGGCGCGCTGGTGCTGATTGCTGCACTTGTAGGCGCGACTGTCGGGCTCTTGCTGGTCTATTCCACTGACCTTCCTCAGGTCGAGGCGCTCGAACACTATCGTCCCATTTCGAGCACTGAACTTTACGATATTCACGGAAACACGATCGGTTCATTTGCGCTGCAGCGACGCGTCGTCGCTTCTTACAACGATTTCCCTCCGGCGCTGATTGAGGCATTGGTCTCAATCGAGGACAAGGAGTTTTACCGGCACTCCGGAATCAATTTCTGGCGGATCGCGGGCGCCGCATTTCGCGATATAGAATCCGGCGGAAAAGTGCAGGGAGGTTCCACTCTCACCATGCAGTTGGCGAGGAACCTTTTTCTTTCGGCCGACCGGTCGTTTCATCGCAAAATCCAGGAGACGTTGCTCGCAATCCAGATCGAGCGGCGATTTACGAAACAACAAATTCTGACGCTCTATGGAAACCAGATTTATCTGGGCCATGGGGTGTATGGATTCGAAGCGGCGTCGGAATATTACTTCAGCAAGCCAGCGAAGCAATTGACGCTTCCGGAGGCGGCGATGATTGCCGGGCTGCCGAAATCGCCGCTTTATTATTCGCCGGTAAATCATCCCGATCACTCCCTGCACCGGCGCAATCTGGTGATCAACGCCATGCTCGAAGATGGGAAGATCACCGTTGCCCAGGCTGATACGGCGCGCAATGCGCCGCTCGGTTTGAACCTGGCGCATGATCCAAATTCGCTGGCCCCTTATTTTGTGGAAGATGTCCGGCAATATCTGGAAAACAAATATGGCGCGGGGGAAGTCCACGCGGGCGGCCTGCGGGTTTACACCACCCTGGATATGGATTTGCAGGCTGCCGGGAACGCGGCGGTGCTCGACGGCTTGGCGGCATATGAGCATCGGCACGGCTGGCGCGGACATTTGCAAAATGTCTTGTCGGCAGGGCAGACCATTGCGAATTACCAACATCCCGACTGGGACGCAGAACTGGCTCCCGGAAGTTACACCCACGGATTGGTGACGGCAGTCTCGGGCCGAGCGGCTTCTGTCAAAATCGGAAATTACACGGCGACCATCACTCGAGCGGAGGTCGCGGCGTGGACGAAAAGATCAATTGCGCGGCTACTGACTCCAGGCGACATCGTATATGTGAAAATCGGCTCACTTTTGTCCGCAGGAAAAGCCCGAGTAGCTCTAGAACAAGACTCCGGAGTACAAGGCGCGCTGCTGGCCATCGACAATGCGAGTGGGCAAGTGCGCGCAATGGTCGGCGGACGAGACTTCAATCTCTCCAAATTTAATCGAGCCACGCAGGCATTGCGGCAAGTGGGATCGTCATTCAAACCATACGTGTACACCGCTGTAGTTGATCAAGGCGCGACGCCGGATGACACTGTAGTAGACTCGCCAGTAATTTTTCAAACTGCCTCAGGACCTTACTTCCCGCACAACTTTGACGATAAATACGAAGGAACGATCACCTTGCGCCGCGCGCTGGCGCAGTCGCGAAATATTCCTGCGCTGAAACTCGCAGACAAAATCGGCATACGCATGGTGGAAGATTACGCGCGAAAATTTGGAGTTACATCGCCTTTGCCGCCGTATTTGCCGGTTGCGCTGGGCGCGGCGGAGATGACATTGATCGAGCAAACCTCGGCGTATAGCGTCTTTCCAGACGATGGCGTGCGGCTCGCGCCAAGGTTTGTGTCCAAGGTCACGGATTACGATGGCCGCGTGCTTGAAGAGGATTATCCCGAGGTGAAGGACGTGATCAGCTCTCGGACCGCGCGCATCATGACTTCCATGCTGGAAGAGGTAGTGCAACACGGAACCGGCGTCGCCGCGATGCAATTGAAGGCGCCGATTGCCGGGAAGACCGGCACGACAAACGATTTCACCGATGCGTGGTTCGTGGGCTTCTCACCGGCAATGACGGCCGGGGTTTGGGTTGGCTATGACGAAAAACGATCGTTGGGAGCGAAAGAAACCGGAGCCCGGGCAGCACTTCCGATCTGGATTCAATTCATGAGCGCGGCCCTGGCCGGGAAGGACCCAGGCCAATTTCAGCCACCGCCTGATCTGCCGCAAAACCCGGCGGCGCAAACATTGGACACGCCCGATCTAGCGCCCGCCGGCGACGAGGGGCATTGAAAAGAAACGCCGCCCGAAGGCGGCGTGAGTTCAAGATAAAAAATTTGTTTTAGTGATGGCCGTGTCCGCCTCCGCCACCGCTGCTGTGGCTAGCTCCTCCACCACCTCCGCCGCTATGACCACCGCCTCCACCGCCGGACGGCATGTGACCACCACCGAATCCGCCGGAGCGGCCACCGCCGCCTCCACCGTATGAGGGCATGGAGCGGCCACCACCGCCACCGTAAGACGGTGCTCGACCTCCGCCGAAGGATGGAGAAGCAGATCTACCACCTCCGAAGCCTCCCCCGCCGTATGACGGCATAGACATCGAGTGCCCACCGCTACTGCCGTAAGACGGTGCTCGACCTCCACCATAAGATGGCGTTGATCGGCTGCCTCCGTATGAAGGCGGAGGCGCAGACCGGCCATAGGATCCACGGTTTGAAGGCGCCGGACGTCCATAGTCTCGCGAAGGTGGAGATGGACGGTTATACGATCCTCCACCGTAGCTGGGCGAAGGTCTGCTCTGCGACCCACCTCCATAATTAGGCCTGCTGTTCGGCTGGTACGAAGGCGAAGGACGTGGGCTGGAATAGTTTCCGCGATCCGAACCCGAAGCATATCCGCGCTGCGCCACGGCTCCTGATGGGCGCGGAACGCTGACTGCAGCTCGCGGCCCGTTTCGCTCATTCGAGCGCGGGGCAGGAGAGCTCTGCGGGGCTGATGGACGTGAGAAATTCGGATTGCCGCGCGGCGACAACGAAGGTCGGCTTCCACCAGCCATAGGCGGACGTGGCACATTGCTGCGCGCGTTCATCTGGGGTGCATTCATGGATCGCGAACCAATGGATGACTGCGAATTCATCGGTCGCGAGTTGCTCGAACCCGGGCCCATGCCGCGGCTGCCGAAATTTCCAGTTGAAGCTTGCGGACGCGGAACTGACCGTGAGCCGATTGATCCGTTCTGCGGTCCGCGAGCGTTATTGAATGCCGGTCCGCGATTATTGGCACCGACAGAGTTATTGAATCCTCCTCGGTTGGCGCCAATTGCCGGACGCTGTTGCGCACCACCAAACGTCGGGCGCTGCGCTACAGCGGTCTGGCCGGGTCTCGACGCATTGCCGGGACCCGCGTTCCGAGAATTCGCATTGAACGAACCACGATTGGCTGTGCTCGCACCTGCCCGCGCTCCGGCGTTTAGTGAACCGCGATTGCCCGCGGAAACTGCTGTGCGGCTTACCACTGGGCGTGCAAAGGCACGTTGCGGCGGAACTGCAGCCCGCACACCGCGTGAGCCGATGATGCTAGCCCGCGTAGGTGCAACGCCCGGAGAATGAACCGCGCTTACCCGGCTCAATTGGTTCGGCGCTACCCGGATGCGATTTCGCTGCACCGAGAGCGAGTTCACCAAAGCGTGCCGTGATACTGCGGTGAATCCACCGGGTGCGTGCATATTGGCATACCGCATCTGGTAACCGTTGTGTACGTTGACGCGGCCGTGAGAAAAGTTATTGTTATAGATATTCGTGATGTTGGTGACGTTGGTGATCCGCGTATTGGTGATATTCACCTGATTAAAATAGCCTCGGCTTACGCCGTACCACGGGATGAATGGTTCACCAAAGCCCAGTGGGCACCAGCCGAAGCCGCCGCCGAAACCAACGCCTACGCCGAATCCGCCCCCTCCAAACCAGGCCACTAGCGCGGGAGCGTAATATGGGCGAACGTAAACCGGACCGGGAGCCCAACCCCAGAAGCCACTGTCATAGACCCAGCGGCCATAGTGAAAGGGAGCAAAACCCCAAGGCTCATAATCGACCCAGGTCCATCCCCACGGATCGTCCCAAATCCAGTGGCCATTGGTGTAAGGCGCCCAACCAGTATCAACTCGTGGGGACCACACCTCTCCATACTCCGGAGTGCTGCGCCAGGTTCCGTACTCGTCCAAATCGTCAGAGCCAACTACATCAGGCGAGACATATCGCGACGACTCAGAATGATCGCGCCGCTGGTCCCGATTGAGTGCCCACTCGTCAAATGAATCCGGACGCGGGGCCGTGTGAACATCGACGGTCATTGATGTTCCATTGGTGAAGCGAACTTGCTCGTTGGCACGAATGCGGACTGCCGGTCCATCTCCGGTGGATTCTCCTTCGCCACTCCAAACTGTGACAACGGATTTATCGCCATCGGGATCGACGTCGAAACGATAATCGCCCGGCTTGAGCACAGTGAACGCCTGGTTAGGTGTGTCCACTTCGTATTTTTCGTTGTCGAATAAGCGGCGCACATGCAAATTCAGCGCACCCTGGTGGAGTTGGAGCTGCACCGTATCTTCAGCGATATTGGTGATGGTGAGGCTGCTCTCAGAACCGATGCGGATAATGCCGCTTCCCACACTGAGTTCAGCGCGTGAATTTTTGTCAGCCCAGATATTGTCGGAATTGGTTACTGGCCGGTTGATTTCGCCCGCGACCCAATCGCCGGTACCCTGCGGCTGAACTGAGACGGACCCATCCATGTACCGCAAGCTGGCAACGCGTGATGGCGGGTCGGGAGTGGCTGGTTCAGAATTGTTCTGCGCGTCGTACTGCGGAGTTTCGAGCGGCTGATCTTCGGCTCGCGGAGTCGATTCATTCTGATCGTAATTTTGATTTTGGTCGTATTGCTGATCGGTCTGCGCATCGTATGATTGATCGTCCTGCGCCCTGAGCACTGGAGTTGACATCAGTGCGGAAAGTGTCAATACGCTAAGAATGCGATAAAGAGTTGTCATAAAACCTCCCCGGAGAGCGCCGGCTCCCGAAGTACTCCGCGATTGGACGCGGCAGAGTAGGCCATTCGAGCTGCCAATACTGTAAACCCTAGGTGCAGAAAAGAGTTTCGGCATGTTTTGGCTGAAAATGGCTTAAAAACATTGGCTTGGCCGAAGGTTAAGGGTGCGAGGCAAGGCTCGCCGTCGGCAGCGTAGTAAGACTAATGGCGATTTTTGCTGCCGCATTTCTGTGTTGTAATAATCAGAGGTGAAGCCGCCCACACCGCGGAGAGTTGGCCGAGCGGTTGATGGCACCGGTCTTGAAAACCGGCATACCTTAACGGGTATCGGGGGTTCGAATCCCTCACTCTCCGCCATTACAGGTCCCTCGACTGCGCTCGGGATTTCGGCACGCGGCTCAGACGCGCGTAAGCGCCTCAAGCTCGAATCCCTCATTCTCCGCCAATTGCAGGTCCCTCGACTGCGCTCGGGATTTCGGCACGCGGCTCAGACGCCGCGTAAGCGCCTCAAGTTCGAATCCCTCACTCTCCGCCATTACAGGTCCCTCGACTGCGCTCGGGATTTCGGCACGCGGCTCAGACGCCGCGTAAGCGCCTCAACTTCAAACGCGGACGACCCCAGTTCACCACCTCACGGAATCGGCCGAGAAGTTTCGTACGCAGCAACGAGAGGGCCAGCATCGCAACAAATATCGTGAGCAGCCCTGCGGACGCTACCGCGATGCTTTGGCTGCGGTGAGGCAGGATAGTGAACTTTCCATAAACCAGTTCGATGTGAACCCAATAAACCAGCAAAGATGTCTTGCCCAACTGAATCAGCGGACTGAACCCCCACTCTCCCGGCCCCCAACGGCACCAGCCATAAGCCAAGGTGGTGAGAAGCAACAGCATTCCCACCCGGATCATGAAGAAGCTGGGACTCGTGTGCCAGTAGTCGTAGACGGGATATATGTGGAGACTTAACGAGTTTAGAAATTTTGAGGCAAACACCAAGACAATTCCAGAAGCCCCGATCAGCAAGAAAGCATAGCCGCCGATTTTCCTGGCTCGAGCGCTCATCAGAAGAAAACCAAGGGCGAGTCCGGCAAACGCAAATCCAGTCCATGGGAAAACTGGGAATAGCCATGACTGAGGCTGCCCGAGGTTGTGAACGCCATTGATGTAACTCTCCAGTTCCCAAGGCAGAAAGCTCGGACGCCATGTGGTCCAGAGCAGTGGCGTGAAGGCGGAGACAGCCGCTGCCACAAGCACAGCTGCGGTGATCAGGCCTGTGGAGCTTTGGGTTTCCGGCGCAGTGCCCACCGGACGAGGATTTCCGAGCCTAGGTGCGCCTTCTGAGTTTCCGGGTGCAATCATCACCCAGCACATCACGCCCATCAGCATCAGTGAAACGCCGATGGTGTTGAGGATGTCCACACGAAGCAGATCGCTCCACGGCGCCCACCCCAAAGCGATAGCGTATTCCTGCAAGCGAAAGAGTAAGCCCAGCGCCAAAATTTCGGCTCCACGCCTAATCGTGGTCCGAGCGATTTGATTCGGAGAAAAATTTCTCTGGCGGAGCTTGTCCACCACCATGGCGAAAGAGATTCCAGCCAGGAAGAGAAACAATGGGGGGGGAAAAGTTCCGCCCAGCTGCGACCACATGAAGAATTTGGAGGCGCGGGCAGAGCCGCTGAGCCAAGCGTCATAGCAATGCGTCTGGAACATCAGCACGCATGCTAAGCCGCGAAGCCAATCGATGTAGCCCAGACGAGATGATGGACCGGAGCTCATCAGGGGCAGTATAGACGGGCTGGAGCCTCGGGCTTGGTAATAGCCGGGCTGTCTGCCTGTTCAACATACAGCAACAAAAAGCCTCCCTTGCGGGAGGCTTTTGACCAGGAGACGGTGTTAGTTACTGCTGGGGTGTCGTGGTTGCGCCACCGGCCAGCTGTTCGAGATCGTTCTTAAGCAGGCTTACTTCGACGCGGCCGCCGCTCATCCGCTTCGGCTTTTCGCCGTTTTCAGCGGTGGTCTGCACCGGAGCGTTGCCCATGCCGAGAACGTAAATCCGGTAGACCGGAATTTCGTGGTTCTCGACCAGGTAGCGCACCACGGCATCGGCCATCTTGCGGGAAGTGGCGATCGCGGTTTGTCCCTTGCCAGAAGAGAAGCCCTGCACCTCGATGATGTATCCGCGCTGGCTCTTCACTGGCTGGGCCATCTGATCGAGTGCCTGCTTCGCATCCTTGCTCAGGACGGTTTGTCCCGGGCGGAAGCGAATTTCAGTCTGGTTGGTGGACTTGTATTGATCGATATTGCTGACCACGGTCTCTACCGTGCTCAGGCGGGTGTTGGCCTGGGTCGCGGTGGTCTGCGCTTGCGTGGCCTTGTTGCCAGCGTCAACCGCGTGCTGGTCGGCTTCGTTGGCCTTGTTTGAGGCCATCTGAATGCCTTGCTGGGAGCGCGAATCGACGTCCTTGATCATCTTCGAGTTCGCCGAGGTCAGCTCGTCGAGCTCATTCACGCGGTCCCGAATCGGCTGAGTCTGGCGCTGCACGTACTTCTTGCGGGCAAAGGGATTGACCTTGCCCCAGAAGCCTTGACGGCTCTCATACTGCAAAGGCGCTTTGCCGGTGGCGGTTTCGCCGGAATTGGTGGTCTGAGTCGACGCCGCTTGCGACGACTGGTCGCTGGGAGTCGAGCTAGCCGGCTGCTGTTGGGCAAGCGCCGGGAGAGAGAGTAAGCATGCAACGAATAACGCTACCACTGAGCGATTTATCATTTTCAACATCCTCCGTTTACTCTGGGGGAGCTGCTGGCCTGGCCGAAGCGGCTGCGCTCAGGTAACTCCTCACCGCACGCCATTCGCGGGCGTGATCGCGATATCGATGCGTCCTGCAAACTGTGGCACGGGCAATGAATCGGATCGGCCTTTACGACTAAATGGCTTGTCCGACGGCCTTTTCCCCTGCCGGCCAGCGCTGACGCGACGCTGGACCGAAAAACTCGGCGTCAAATCCTAAGATGCTGACGCCTACTCTGACGTATATCAACTGCCATGCCAAACTGCAGAAAGCCTAAGTTATTGATTACTAGGCCTATTTTAGTCCTTCTAATTGACCTTAACTGGGCTCTCGACGGTAAATTTGCCGCAGATGTATAAAAAGGTGCTAGGCAGGAACGAAAGTCACCTCGCGAAGTTGGCCGTCATGAGAATGCCTTCTGTCAGTTCCGCCAGTGCTGGAGGACCACAAGGTCCTTCGACTCCGTAACTGCTGCGCATGGCGCACCGGTCACTTCGCTCAGGATGACAGACTTTAATTTGAGCGAACATTTAGAAATCTTGGAATCCAGCTTGTCGCACTGCGATCCCAACTTGCACTCAGCTCCCGTCGCCAATCACTCAATCTCTTCGTTGACCAAAGTAACGCGGGCGGTCTAAGGCATTGCCCTGAACATCGCGGAAAAAGCACCAAAAAACAGCCGAAAATGCACAAAGTATTACTCTTTTCCACAATACAAATGCAGCTGTGGAGAGTAGAATTTTCTTGGCCTCCGAATCAGATTCGCGCCCAATAAAACCAATTTCCTTACAGGAAAGGATTTCTTCTCACATGTGGAAGCCTACAAATCAGCCCACGGCGCCAGGTCGTCCGACCGAGCCGGAGCGTACCCCTATTTCAGCGCCGAGCGCTCCTGCGGTAACGGAAACGGCCGTCAGCAGCAGTGCTCCGCGACCCGTTTCGGCCAGCACTGCGGACCAGGCTACCATCGGGAAATCTCTTGTCATTAAAGGTGAAGTAACCGGCTCCGAATCCCTCTACATCGACGGCCGCGTGGAAGGCTCGATCAACCTGGCGGGAAACCGTGTAACGGTTGGCCGCAACGGCGTGGTCGCAGCGAACATCAATGCCCGCGAAATTGTCGTGCTTGGGAAAGTGCGCGGCAATCTCACTGCTAGCGACCGGGTCGATATTCGCAGTGACGGCTCGCTTACGGGTGACGTGGTGGCTGCGCGCATCTCGATTGAAGATGGCGCGTTTTTCAAGGGCGGTATCGATATCCGCAAAGCTGGACAGCAACCCGGCCAGAAGCCGAATGGCGAAGATAAGCCAGGTACGACGGCCCAGGCCGAAGTAGCTGCAGCCCGCGCATAAGCATCTAATCCAACTCTGAAGAATTGGCGTCCTGGTCTAAGGGCGCCAATTTTTTTGCGGAAAATATCGCTTCCATTGGGCGAATTTACCGTCTCAAGTACGGGATTTCCTGACAATACGGTTTAACCATGTCGCCATCCTAAGTCTCGTGAAAAGGGAATGCGATATGGCTCTTCCGGATATTACGTCCATTGATAATCCGACTCCGTCAGTGCCAGTGCTATTGCTGCCGCGCACCGACCGGGATGGAAAATCCATTAAGAATCGGATTTTGCTTTCCATCCCGGAGGACGAATTCATGAGCCTGCGTCCGCATCTGGAACAAGTGGAGATGCCGCAGTACAAAATTCTTTACGACCAGGGCGAAAAGATTGGGAATGCTTATTTTCCAAATGAGGGGATGGTATCGCTCGTGGTACTGGTTCACGACGGCAGAAGCGTGGAGGTCGGCATCACAGGTTGTGAAGGCATAGTCGGGGCTCCATTGGCGTTCGGGTTCGAAAAGGCGCCTATGCGCGCCATCATGCAAATTAAGGGAAAGGGTTTAAGGATTCCGTCTTCGATACTGGAGGATACGTTTCAGCGGTCACCGAATCTGAAGGCGCTGATAGAGCGCTACGTAATGATGCAGCAGTTACAGGTGGCGCAGCTCGCGGCCTGCAACCGTTTGCACGACATGGACCAGCGCCTGGCGCGCTGGTTGTTGATGTGTCAGGACAGGATCGACTCTGAAAATTTGCCGCTGACTCACGAATTCCTTGCCCAGATGCTGGGCTCGGGAAGACCTACGGTAACTATCGCCGCGGGCGTGCTCGAGCGTGCCGGCCTGATCGAAAATACTCGCGGAAGTTTAAAAATCCTCAACCGAAAGCGCCTCGAGGATGCTGCCTGCGAGTGCTACAGAGTGATCCAAAACTACAACGGGTTCTTCAGCCTGAAGTAGCCTTCTGCCGCCGTCATTATTGTCCGAGTTAGTTGCGGAACTCTCGGTTCGTTGTCGAACTGACACATTCTCGCGTGACATCTAGCCTTACGCGCACTGGTCTTCTTCAGAGAATCCTGCGGTTTGCGCGTGGCTTGCAAGAGGGAGCACGTTTGCAACGTACGAATTTAAGCACGGAATTAAAGCACCCCATAACGGATCCATCCGGCACACGAACGGACGTCAACTCGAAACCGGTAGAAAATCAAATACTGAACTCTATCCCGGAGTCAGAGTACAACCTTGTGCGTCCGCATCTGGAGCCAGTAGAACTTCCGCATCATCAGATCTTGCACGAAGCCGGCGAGAAAATTGACTTCGCCTATTTCCTGAACGAAGGCCTGGCATCGTTGGTGGTGTTGACCAGCGATGGCCACAGCGTGGAAGTTGCCATTGTCGGGCGCGAGGGAATTGTCGGCACCCCGCTGGCAGTCGGCATTCATCGCGGCCCATATCGCAGCATAATGCAGATTCCAGGAATGGGCGTTCGCCTGAAGTCGGAA
>QHZX01000229.1 GCA_003224835.1 Acidobacteriota bacterium
TACACATCCCCGGCGAGCTGAGTGATGAATTGTTGAACACCGGCCATGGTATTGATTGCGGGCATAGGTTGCGGTGGTTCGCGGATGACGTGGCGGTTTTTTCTACCGCCCGCTTGCCCGAGCTTTGCTGCAAGTGTCGGGTCGTTATGCAAATGACAGAATCCGGTCTCGGTCGGTGCAGCTGCACACGGCATTTCGCTTTTGTTTTTCGCTCCGCAAGAATTTCGTTGCTTCAACTGTTCTCCTCTTTCTAGTGAATCAAATTTCCTGGGTCGTGAGTTAAATCACCCCGGCCTCTTTTCTAATTCATCGCGGTTTTTATCCTACGTCTCTGGTCCGTCTAATAACGTCCAAGTGTTGCCGGAGCATAGTCGGCTGTCTCTTGTTCCATGAACTGCTGGTAACGAATTAATGCGGATGTCAAATCCCCCACCTGCGCCAACGGCTTCACCGCCTCGGCTGCGCGCTGCGCGAGACTCTTTTGCGTGGGCTCGGGATGCGACATCAAAATGTACTTCATGGCATCACGCGCATGATTATCTTTGTCCATGATCTTTTCCGAGGCATTGCGCGAAAGCAGCTGATGTGCACTGAGCTTCTCTCGTCGCGTGCGAATCAGCTCCCACAATAAGTTTGGGCAATCCCAGTTATGTAGCCCAGGCTGCGGCTTCTCGGCATACTTCCGACATACGATCTTGACTGAGGGTTCTCGCTCGTCGAGGTTGGCCCAGTGCGACATCAACCTCGCCGCAAAACTGATGTCTGAGCGGTCGCCAGCGAATGGTCTGAACAGCGCAATCTTCTCCTCGACGTAGAGTTCGTTGATGGACTTTGCGCGTTCCTGCGAGCGTCCATTTGTCTGCGACTGTTGGAACGTCGCGTCGAAGATGGTGGGATCTGAATAACAGGCGGCAATTTTTCGCACGTCGATCATGCGATGGATCACCGGCCCGTGTTCCCAAATCTCTTTTCCCGGCATATAGTATTCGCCGCTAAAAATGATCGTGCCGTCGTCATCGATATAAATTCTCTCCAAGGCGGTAGCGTTAGTTCGACCGTGATCAAATCCGGCTTCCACGCGCCAGCGCGGGTCCGGACGCCACTCTGGTGCGCTGATCACAATCTTGTTCCAGTAGGTAAAGATGGTGTCGGCAAATACCAGTTCGCCTCCACCGGCTTCATCAATGATTTCCTGTTCGCGATCCCACGAAGCTTGCGCTGTATATAGTTTGCGTTCGCTCCTTTTCCATTCCGGATGAATTTCCGGATCGCGCTCCGGGTGAGCGGAATAATGCAGTCGATGCACCGGGATTCCGCCTTGTGTTCGTCGAGTCGTAAAGCCACGCTGGATCTCAATCTCTGTCTGCGGCGGCAAATGTTTGGTCTTTTGAAGAGCGGCTATGGCTTTGCTCATGCTCAGTCCTCCTCATTTCGAATGATGTCGCGTCTTGCATCGGCGTACCAGGATGGTCCGGCGGAGCTGTTGAAGATGATCTTGCCTCTTACCACCGAGAGCGCTTCGTTGAAACAATCGCCAGCTTCCGGCTGGAAAGACGACTCATCGTTTAGATAGCCCCACGGGTGAAATGAACGAATTTGGTCGGCGCCGCCAGGAATACCCCAGATATAACTCCCATTCTTGAAGGACAATTCCAAATCAGCTTGCTTATCGATTGGTTTAGAGAGCGGAAAGGCTTCTTTAAGCCATTCTGGTTGTGTTTTGTATAGGCACTTCGCGTAGTCGATCAATCGAATGACTTTGTCCTCCTTTTGGGTTTGAAAGAGGACGCCACGGGAGGGCGTCTTCATGGCTTCTAGCGTCAGGTATGCCACACATAGCCACGAGACCATCATGTCACGGGACTTCTCAAGCCAGTGCACCCGTTCCTCGCCGAGAAGATCAAAAATGTGGCGAATGTAATCGTGAGGGGGAAAGTGCTCGTAAGGCTGAGGGCGCCCCTCTTCCACCCAGTGCTCATTCACCGTCTTGGCGTAGCGGGTAGCCCAAATGAATGGGTGACTTGTGGCTTCTAGAATTCGTTGCTGCAGCTTTACTGCGGACTCCTCACGATTTCCTCTATCGCAATTTGAACTCGTCTCTAGACTAGCAAGCCTGCGCTTGAACTTCTCAAATGACATTCTGCTCCCCTCCACTGGAGAACCAGGGTCGACTTCTTAGGTAATCTTTTGAAATCGGTACGCCTAGCAATCCGCTAAGGGATGCTCAAGCTGGAGCCGAGAGATTTACGCCGTGCCACAGTCTGAGCCGAGCAGGGCAGCAATTGTCACTAAACTTAGAGAACACCGGCTACTGAGGACGTTGTGAATCCGATCTAATCCTCTTCACCGAATTGCTAACACAATCCTACAATGATGTTGAAAATTGAACAGTGACTAGCATGGTGACTTCTCCCTCGCAGGTTCAGAGTGAAGGCACACTTCAGCAATCTGCAGGAATCAGTGGCTAGTGTCGCTTTCTATTGTTGTCCATTGCCCATCTGACTTGCACCGCTTTACAACCCAGTTCTCGCCCTCTTTCTTCAGGACTCAATGCCATCTATGGACGCAGCGAATCGCTCTGAATTTTGCTCCATCGCGCTTGCGCAGCTTTTCGTGCGATTTCCTGGCGACGGGCGGCGGTAAGCTTTCGCGTTCGAGCATTGCCTCCTAGTTTTCCTAGGTGCACCGCGTGCGGATCTTTTTCTTTTTTCTTCGTCATCTGCCCCTTTGAAAGTTATTCCGTCTTCAAAGAAAAAACAAGAACTCGCTTGACAGCGTGCTTGGCGCTATGCATAATGCTTAGCGGTAAGCAAGGAGGACTTAATGAAAGCTAACTTGGCGATTCGGGGCGAGCTCCGATTGGCAAGATTACTTTGGGGAAACTTGAATAAGTTCCAAATCGAAAATCTATTCGCTTTGGTCAGCGTTCATCGTCTGTCGGTAAAGAGAGGCGACTTACTTCTGCTTGATGGGAAATGGTATGTAACGCATGCTGGCCTTCTTTTATTGGCCTGTCGAAAGCATTGTCTAGGTGTGCAAGTACGGCCCGTCCAAGAATTCTGGAACAACGAACTCTCTCGCTTCGCCTTCCGGGCAAAAGTTTATAAATCTGAGAAATGCAGAGGATTCGACGGCTATGGTGACGCAGATGCCTCGAACGTATCTCCCCTAATGCACGGTTCCGAAATGCGAATTGCGGAGACCCGAGCTGTCAATCGAGCGTTACGTAAAGCGTATGGAATTGGTATCTGCTCAGTCGAGGAGATCGGACCACTTTCCGGACTCGTCCAAACGAAAAGCCAAAGTAAGAACGAAACGAAAAAGTTACCTCCACGTCCTGAAAACGGAAATGGCACTAAGGAAAATGGCACACGGGTTCGCGATCGCCTCTGCCAAATAATCCGACAGCATCAGCTTGATCCGGTTCTTGTGAAGGCATACGCCATCGACTTCTGTGGAACCAAGACTCTCCGCGACGCCAGGCGAGAGCAGGTTGAGAGTTTCGTGGCACATATCTCTGATTGGGCACAGAAAGACCGAAATGCCCTGCTCTGCCAATTGAACAGCTATCTCAGCTCGCAGGAAGGTGCAGCATGAAACGCCGTCTCGAGGGTTTGAACCTGGCGGAGCAAGCGGATAAGGAAGTGCCAGACGGCCTACTCTTGGTTCAGGTCAGCCGCGCACAGTACCGCTGGCATGCTCGTAAACCCTATTACTCGTTGTCCTTAAGTATCTTGGAACCGAAGCAGTACCGG
>QHZX01000230.1 GCA_003224835.1 Acidobacteriota bacterium
AGATTTTAGTCAACTCGTTCAAGGGCCAAATGCGACGCAGATGCTGGCCGATATGGGCGCGGATGTAATCAAGATCGAACCGCTCCATGGAGATTGGCAGCGGAACTGGTCACTGAAGGACGCCTACATCAACGGCGAGAGCGTGTCATTCCTCACCTTCAACCGGGGAAAACGAAGTATCGCCTTGAACGCGAAGCACCCGCTCGGCAAAGAGGCGGCGCTGAAGATCATTCAGTCCAGTGATGTCTTGATCCATCCCAAACTGATTTATTGCGCAAGTTGTGGCTGGGGTCAGGACGGGCCGTACGTCACGCGCCCCGGCCAGGATTTATTGGCGCAAGCCATGGCGGGAGTTCTCTACTTAAACGGTAAGGCCGGCGATCCGCCCAGTCCGGTAGGCATGGGCATTGCAGACATTACTGCTTCTTTCCATATCGTCGGCGCGATTTTGGCAGGCATATATCATCGCGATCGCACCGGTGAGGGTCAGCGAATTGATATAAACCTGCTGAACTCGGTGTTGAGTTTGGCCACCCAGGAAGCCACACTGTATATGAATACCCGCTCAGAGCCGGAGCGGAGCGCTGCGGGAATTGGGCATCCCTGTGTTGGCGCTCCAATGGGCGTTTACCGAACGCGCGATGGATACATTGTTGTGGCCATGATGCCCCTTGGAAAAGTTGCAGAGCTCATCGGAATAGATGGATTCGAGGGCAACGATTCGCGAAATATGCTGGAGAATCGCGATGAAGTGAAGCGAAAGTTGGAACCCGGCTTCGCGCGCAAGACCACAGCCGAGCTCATGGAACTTTTTATGGAGGCAGATATCTGGGCAGCGCCGGTCAACACGTTTCCAGCCATGGAAAGCGACCCGCAGGTGCGGCATAACCAGATTGTCGCCAGCTTCGATCATCCCAAGGTGAAGCAGTTTCGGACCATTGGGCCGCCGATACGATTCAGCCGTTCTCCATCCAGCGTTAAGAGACCGCCCTTACTGGGCGAGCACAGTCGAGAGATCCTGAAAGAGATCGGATATGCGGACGGAGATATCGAAAAATTTTCGCGCGACGGAGTAATCGCAGAAAATGCAGGGTAAGTCGAAAACTCTGCGGGGAATGACATGGAAGCATGATCGCGGGCTGGCGCCCTTGCTGGCTACCGCGAAACATTTCTGCAAAGAACACTCGGACCTCACGATTGAATGGGAAGCTAGAAGCTTGCAGGAATTCGGCGAGGGTACTGTCCAGGTTCTCGCGGATAACTACGATCTGGTGATCATCGATCATCCTTACATGGGCCAGGTTGCGCAGAAACAATGCTTCCTTCCGCTCGACGAGCACTTCACGCCGGTTCAACTCCACGAACTTGAGCGGGGACCTCCTGCAAGCTAATGGCTTCAGGTTGCCGCAAACGTGGGAAGAGGTTCTGAATCTGGCGAAATTCCGGCGAGGTTTTATGACTGCCGCGCTATCGCCACTGGATTCGCTCATGTGCTTCTTCACTATCTGTGCCAACCTCGGCGATCCTCCCTTTGCGGGCGGCAATAAAGTTGTAGCCAGAAGCACCGGCGAGCAAGCTCTAGAGCGCTTGCGTGTCTTGGCTGAGCATTCGGCGGACGGCGCATTGTCAGCGAACCCCATCGCAATCTGGGAACGCATGAGTTCTTCTGACGAAATTGCTTACTGTCCTCTGGCATTTGGCTACTCCAATTACGCGAGAAATGGATATCGCTCAAAATTGGTTTCATTCGGGTCCATACCCTCCAGCGGGCGAGGTCCGGTGGGAGCGACTCTAGGGGGAGCTGGACTGGCCATTTCCCAAAAGTGTGAGCATCGCGATATTGCCCTGGACTACGCTCTCTGGCTCGCCGGGCAAGAGTGCCAGCGCACTTTGTATGTCGAATCAGGAGGACAGCCCGCCAGCAAGACAGCATGGCTCGACGCTCATGCCAACGAAATAGCCAACGGCTACTTTGCGGCGACGCTTCCCGTGCTCGAGAATGCATGGTTGCGTCCGCGTTTTGCCGGTTTCGGAGAGTTTCAGGTTGCAGCGCTTACGACTACTGGCGAGTTTGTTAAAGGTGAGAAATCCTGCCGCGAAACACTCAACCAACTGGACGATCTATATTCGAAGGCGCTCGCTAGTACCGAAAAACGATTTTGATCATCGAAGTACTGATGGAGAACAGAGCGCCGAGTCATCGGGATCGGTGTTTCATGCTGTAAATCCCGCGACCGGAAGCAAAGCGGAGCCTGGCTTTTATACCGCCACTGCTCAGGATATTGATCAGGCATGCAATCTTGCGGCGGATGCATTTCACGAATTGGGACGGTTTAGTAGCAGTGACCGCGCTGCTCTATTGCGCCGTATCGCTGAGAACCTAACGAGTGAAGGCGCAGCCATCGTCGAACGTGCGAACCTGGAAAGCGGCTTGCCTCTGCCGCGCTTGCAGTCAGAACTCAAACGCACCACCGGCCAACTCAATTTGTTCGCCTATGTGCTCGCGGAAGGCTCGTGGCTGAATGCTCGCATTGATGAAGCTGATCGCGAGCGCAAACCAATCCCACGGCCTGATATTCGTTCCATGCTGCGTCCTCTCGGGCCAATTGCGGTATTTGGCGCTAGCAATTTTCCGCTGGCCTTTTCAGTTGCGGGCGGCGACACGGCATCGGCTCTGGCCGCGGGAAATCCGGTAGTGGTCAAAGCGCACCCGGCGCATCCTGGAACCAGCGAACTTGTGGGGAAGCTCATACAAAAAGCTGTGAAGGACGCGAATTTCCCCACCGGAATGTTCTCTCTGCTTTTTGATTCCGGAGTTGAGGTGGGCGTTTCGTTAGTCCAACATCCGGCGATAAAAGCGGTGGCTTTCACCGGCTCGGCCAGTGGCGGACAGGCATTAATGCGGCTCGCGTCAGAACGCCCCGAACCGATTCCTTGTTATGCGGAGATGGGAAGCACAAATCCGTTATTCATTCTTCCCGGCGCGATGCGCGAACGAGGTGCACAGATTGCAAAGGGCTTGCAGGCTTCGGTCACGGTGGGCTCCGGACAGTTCTGTACGAAACCAGGCATGGTTTTTCTTCCAGCGGAACAGAGCGCAGACTTCGAACGAACGATCCAGGAGAGTGTGGGCGGACTCGACCCGTTTTTGATGCTGACCGAGGGCATCGCTGCGAAATACCGGCAAGCTGTTGACCAACGGCTTGCGCGGTCAAAGGCCGAGTTAATCGTTGGCAGACGGGAGACGAACGCAAAGACCTCCGCTACCACCGAAGCAATGGTCTTTCGTATTTCGCTCGACAATTTTCTTGTTCATCCTGAACTCGGAGAAGAAGTTTTTGGACCGACGACTTTATTAGTGAACTACGGCTCGGGACACGACCTGCTCGCAGCCGCTGAACAATTGCACGGGCATCTCACCGCCACAATTCACGGCACGGAAGAAGATCTCGCGCGAGCTCATGAATTGATCCGAGTTCTTGAAACCAAAGTTGGCCGCATTGTGTTCAATGGATTCCCCACCGGCGTCGAAGTCTCCCACGCGATGGTGCACGGTGGCCCCTTTCCCGCTACTTCCGATGGCCGCTCCACTTCAGTTGGCACGCAAGCGATCTGGCGCTTCGTGCGTCCAGTTTGTTACCAGGATTTTCCTGACGCTGCCCTTCCGCCGGAGCTGCAAAGCGCAAATCCTCTTGGCCTGATGCGCCTTGTGAACGGCGCTTTTACACGCAGCTGATCGTGGAGGCAATCTTAAGCGACGTGGTTCTCAAGCACGCCAATTCCGTCGATGGCAATCCGTATTACATCTCCATGCTGCAACGTGAAGTCGTCGCCGGGAACAATTCCCGTTCCTGTCATTAGAAACGCGCCTCGAGGGAAACTCTGATCGCGAAATAAAAATTGGACTAGCTGTTGCGGATCACGCTTAAGTTCCGATAACGAAGTTGTTCCAGAAAATACTGTCCCTCTTCGCCGTACGATTTCTAACCGGATCACGGTTTCCTTTGTTGGTTGGGATGAGAGCAGTATGCAAGGACCTAGGGCGCAACTGCCGTTGTAAACCTTGGCCTGGGGCAAATAGAGCGGGTTCTCGCCTTCAATGTCTCGTGAACTCATGTCGTTGCCGATTGTGTAACCGATGATGTTGCCGGCAGCATTAATTGCAAGCGTCAGTTCCGGCTCAGGCACAGACCACTTAGCGTCGGAGCGGATGCGCACAGCATTCCCCGGACCGACGACGCGCCATCCGGCGGCTTTGAAAAAGAGCTCCGGCCGCTCAGCTTTGTAAACCCTGTCGTAGAAATCTCCGCCTCCCGCATCTTTGCTCTCTTCAATACGGGCTTTGCGGCTGCGGTAATAGGTCACGCCTGCGGCCCATACTTCCTGGCTGCCAACAGGGGCGAGAACGGTCGCAGGGTCAAAATTCGTCACAGACTCGTTATTCGCCGCCGCTTCTGCGTGGGCTTTTAAATTGACATTACAAATAAGTTCATCCCATGCTTCCGTAGAGGCAAGCGCCGACAATAGATAAAATTGCCCCTCTTTTTCTACCAATGCGCCGTGAGTTGTGCGGTAGAGTTTCACGTGGTTAGCGCTCCCGGGGAACACACTTCGATTTTCGCATTCCGAAAAGATTACCAGAGCGCCTCGCGTGCTGAATCGAGCGGTAGTTCTCTTTCAAATTTATTGTGCACAGGTCGCCGGCGGGAGACGTTTGGAACGCAATCTCATTAATGTGTAGAACCGACTTACCCGGTCTGAGTTACAGCCAATTGACCGGCTAACGTTCCAGCGGCGAAAGAGGAATCTTTTTGCTGACGATGTACCCAAAGGCGGTTAAATCGGCAGATACACGTCCCGAATAAAGCGAGAACCAGGTCTTTCCCGGGCTGAGCAAGTTCTGCACTGCATAGTAGTCCATCACCGGCAGATCGATCGTTACGTGCACATTTCGATTCGACAGATTAATGATGCAAAGAATTTCCGTGTTCCCAAGCTTGCGCAGAAAGCTCAACACGCTGTCTGGCTGATCGTTACCGATCCAATTGACGCTCCCCGAGGTCAGTGCCGGTTCGGAGGACCGCATCGCGAACAGCTTCTTGTACATGCTCAGAGTGCCCTCAATCGATTCTCGATCGGCGGGATTCCCCGGATCCGTCCAACGAATCGGAGCAAGCTTTCTCCATGCCGTGGCTGTCGGATCATCAACCTCCTGGCCGTTATAAATGAACGGAATACCGTCCAGCGTGAAGTTCAGCACCGAGGCGGCCATGGCGCCCTTCTCTCCGAATAGCATGACGGCCCGCGGCCAGTCGTGGTTGTCGCTGAAGTGCAGCAGCCTGGCTCCCTTCGGCATCGTGGCGTGCATGCTTTCCCAACTCTTTCGCACCGCGAGGGCCGGAGATCCATCGCGCAGCACCGAGCGCAGTGCCAGGTAATAATTGAAGTTGTAATTAATATCAAAGGCTTCCAGTTGATCGTCTGGACGATCCGATTCTGAGAGCAGAACGATCTCCGGATTGACCTTGTCCAGCTCTTTTCTCGCGTCGACCCAGAAAGACTCCGGAATTCCACCACCAACATCACAGCGAAATCCATCGATTCCGAAGTCGCGGGACCAATGGACAAGGCTGTCGGCTAAATATTTCCTCACCTCGGGCTTGCTAAAATCCGGCAGCGGCTGAGGCCAGAAGCCGCGCGCAATTTTTCCATCCTCTGTTTTTACGAAGAACGCCGGATCCTTCTGCATCATGATATTGTCCGGCGCCGTGTGGTAGTAGACGATATCCAGCATCACTTTGAGGTGCAGCTTATGGGCGGCAGCGACGAAGTCACGAAGGTCCTGCTCGGTGCCGCATTCAGGATCAATCGC
>QHZX01000231.1:0-832 GCA_003224835.1 Acidobacteriota bacterium
TAAAATCGTGGGCAATGCCGCCGGCGAAAACCCCCAGGGATTCCATTTTGTGCGGACCGTCGGCCTCATCTTTAATGTCATGCTGCTGTGCGACGACAGTGCCTGTCCACGCCAGGCTCGCCGCCTGGGTTTGCGGATCCCGGACAGCGGTCACAGCAAGGTCCAATTCAATTACGCTTCCGTGTTTGCAGCGCAGTCCAGTCGTGCCCCGTAAAGCCCCTTCTTTGAGCGCCTGTCCGCGTATCGATTCCCATGAATCACCCTGCTGAACCGCGGGTGCGATCCAATTCAAGTTTTTTTCTATCAGTTCGCTTGCGCTGTATCCAGTGACGGCCTCACAGGAGGGATTCACGTACTGCAACACACCGTCCGCGTCGGTAAGAAAAACCAGTTCGCGGCAAGTGTCCACTGCCCGGCGCAAGATTCGAAGCGCGGCGGATTTTTTGCGGAAATGGCGGGTAGCGACAACTTCGGGCTTGATCGCTCTGGCGCGTTGCATAAACGTCTCGCGTGATACATCGGACTAGAATCGCCACTCGCGTCGCGATTGCTTGCAAAGCCGAGGTTTTCCAGGACTAACCGGGTGCCGAATCGGGACGGTTCGGTTGAGGAAACGCGCCTAGCTTCTACTGTTTGCGTCTAACTGACTCGTCAGCCTAGGGCGCTTCTAGTGACCTTCGGGTGCAGGTCTTTCGATTCATTGTTGACACTGATAAAAACCGAGGGCGACACTCCGAACTAGGTATTTTTCATGGCTCCTAGTGTCGCAACTTCGATGGCCGTCGCAGACCAAGCTTCAGGAACAGATGGGCTGGCTGATCACTTCCTGAAC
>QHZX01000231.1:1050-4981 GCA_003224835.1 Acidobacteriota bacterium
CTTGCAGGCCATCATACGCCTCTCCGAAATGGTAAGCACCGCCATCGATTGCATGGAGGCAGAACAGCAATCGGTGACCGAGCATTCCACGCCGGCCATTCCTGTTGCAATCACCCCTTCTCCGAAGCCGGTGGCTCCCGTTTTGTGGCATGCGCCGGAAAGCATCACTCCAGAATTTTCCAGTCAGTCTTCCACCCAGGCTCAAGATTCTGCAATCAGCGTCTATACGTGCGAATCTTGCGGCTTCCCCGTCTCGCATGGGCGCACCATCTGCTTCGACTGCGAAGAGCGCAATGTGCCCAGCGCTGCCACTATGGTGCGATTGTTAAGCGCCAGGCAAAAAGAAGAGGAAGGCTGGTTCAGGGCTCACGGATACACTATCGCCAGTTTGCTGGTCAGTGCTGTGGCCGCCGCGATCATTTACTGGCTACGCTGATGTCGCACCCCCTCGCCGATTTCTATCGTGGGAAACGGGTCCTGGTCACTGGGCACACTGGCTTTGAAGGTGGCTGGACTGTGGCTTGGTTAAAGCTTCTCGGCGCTCAGGTCTGCGGATACGGATTGCCTCCTTCGACCCGGCCAAATTTCTTCGACGCAACACTGCTGGATCGCGGGATCACTTCGATATTTGCGGATATTCGTGACCGGAACTCGCTCGCCACAGCTTTCACTGACACGCAGCCGGAAATAGTCATTCACTGCGCCGCCCAAAGCAGCCCGCAATCTTCGCTGCAAGAACCTGTGGACGCCTTCTCCACCAATGTGATGGGCACCGTGCACATTCTCGAAGAGGCGCGGCTCACGCAATCCGTGCGAGCGGTGGTCTTAGTCAGCGGCGAATCGGACGGTTGTCCCGAACCGCAGTCCGGGCGGAAAACCGGGCCCAGCGACGGGGTTGATTTGCGCTCCGCGACGAGGGCCTGTGCTGAGCAGGCGCGGTCTGCGTTCAACAAGGCTTTCTTCCATAAAACGACGACCGCAGTAGCGAGCGCGCGCATTGGGGATGCGATCGGCGGAGGGGACTGGCGGAAGGGCCGATTGGTCCCTGATCTCGTGCGAGCCCTGGCGTCGGGCGAGGCGGCTCATGCCGGCGAGGGCGAAATTAGAATCTGGCACGTGCTGGAACCGGTACACGCCTGCTTGCGGCTGGCTCACAGTGTTTTCGAGCGCGCCCGGCAATCTGCCGGAGTATGGGATTTTGGTGCCGGAGAGCAGGGACGCATTGGGGCCGCTGATTTCGCCGCACAGTTTGCATCCATTTGGAACGTCGACGGCAATTCACCTCCGGAGAACTCGTCCAAGCCCGCGGCCCCTGTTAAATCAGGCGGGCGTGAAGCGCAGTGCGAGGTGAGTGTTCTTTCGGCTGAGCAGGCACTCGCGTGGACAGTCGAATGGTATCGCAGCTTCTACGCCAACTCTTCTTCGGTCCTGCGGACTACCGAGGATCAGCTTGAACGCTACGCGCAAATCGCGGCTGGAAGGTAGTGGGGTTATAAGTTACAACTGGGGTGAATGATTGTAATGGCGAGTGTTCACCAACTACCCGGAGATGCGCTTAGATCATGGGTGCCGAGATAAGAACCTCAGCATGCGCTGTGCAGCGGGAACTTTCTTGCTGGCGGCCCTCTGGAAAAGTGCCATCGCCTCTTTGCGATTCTCAAGCACACAATTGCCCCGCCAGTAAAATTTGCCTAACCAATACAGGGATACGGCGTGCCCCTTTTCCGCCGCACGCGTGAACCAGACCTCAGCATCCGCGTAATCTCGCTCGTCGTAGGCCATCTGCCCAAGACTGAACATCGCTCTCGAATCCCCTTGTCGCGCAGATTTCCTATACCATCGAAGTGCCTGCTTAATGTCCTGTTGGACGCCGACTCCATTGAGGTAAAACCAGCCCATTGCAAGCACCGCATCGTGCATTCCTGATTCCGCAGCTTGAGCATTCAGCGCGAACGCTCTTTGCTCGTCCTCTCGTGCGTGCTGACCTGTAAGGCTCTCCAGTGAGCGATTGTAGAGATGGTTGGGTTGGCTCCAGCTATGGCGGCTGCCTCTCGGTGCCGCATGCCGCGACGAATGTGTCATTGTGGAATTTTATTGCAATATCATCGCTCCTCGCAGCTAGGACCATCGGGCCGTTAAGGGTGAGTGTCGAAAACAGGCGATAGCGCTCATTGACTTTGCCTTCAAAGTGTCAGGAAACATTTTGCCAAGGCTGTGACGACCACACATCACGGATTATTCGGGCCCTTGAGCTTCGGCCAAGGTTTGAGCAGTTACTAAAGGACAATGACCTCAGTAATCTTGTTGATTCCGCAGCAGTACCGCATACTCGCCTCACCTACCACAGAACCTGGGAGACGGGGTTAGAAGTGGCGGCTTAGCCGCTATTGCTGACCCCGATTTTTTTGGTACTGCCTGAGCGAGTACCGGAGTCGCCAATAGTTTTAGCGCTATTTCCGCATATCTCTGGCCTGTTCCACAGAGTAATTTCCTACAATCAGGTGTTCACGATAATCAGCTTCAGGAGAGCGTGAAAACTATGAAAAAGCTGTCAGTTTTGTTGTTGGTGCTGGCTTTGGCAGGCGTCTGCTTTGCCACCGAAGAGGACGATAACCCAGTCAACGATCGCGTCAAGTCGGCTGCCACGGTTCTCGAGGAGATCCAAGCCGCACCTGATACCGGTATCCCGGATGAAGTCATGGGGTCGGCAGAGTGCGTCGCCGTTGTGCCTTCCATGCTGAAAGGCGGGTTCGTTTTTGGCGCCCAGTACGGGCGTGGTGTTGCCAGTTGCCGCACATTGAAAGGCTGGAGTGATCCAGCGTTCTTCACCGTCCAGGGCGGCAGCTTCGGGTTTCAGATTGGCGGACAGGCAGTTGATCTGGTCATGCTGATCATGAACCACAAAGGCATGGAGAACCTGCTCAACAGCAAATTCAAACTTGGCGCGGACGCCACGGTGGCTGCGGGCCCCATTGGCCGCCATGCCGCCGCGGATACTGATTGGAAGATGCGCGCCCAGGTGCTCAGTTATTCGCGCGCTCGCGGCGTATTTGCGGGACTGGAATTGAATGGGGCTGTGGTGAAGCAGGACCGGGAAAGCACTCGCCTGTTCTACGGACGGATGCAGCCCTTCGCCACATCACTGCAGACGGTGAGCTCGCCGCAGGGAGCGATGCCGTTTCTTCACGATTTAGCGAAATGGGCGAAGATCGCCAGCAAGTAAGGCTAGCTTCAGGCATCCGCCTTAGTGTCTAACAATTGAAATGAGGCACTTTCTTGGAGTAAGCGGCTGGAGATTGTGCCTCATCGTTTTCGGTCTTCTTCTGCTCGGCATCGCATCCATCGAGTTCGTCCGCAACAAGCCCATCGGTCCAGTGGTTCCTGTTGTATCCGTGTGCACACCTTTAAAACCAGGAATGAGGAGAATAGGGAATCCGTCCGGAATTCAATTTGATATTACGACGAGTCATCTGAGTGTCCATGAGGGGGTAGAAGACGCACCCCCTTCGGCACACGGCTTCTATCTTCAACCCAGTAGCGGCAAATCTGGCTTGAATATTTCTTTCGGACCGCTGAATTTTGGAGAGGGCACGGTTTCTGATCCGGACGCAATCTTTCTGGAGCATCTCGAGAAACGAACTATTGTCGATGAGACTGGGCATCCCGTCGGCGAAGATTACTGGGGATATCTGAAAAGCGGTGAGCGTTGGCGACGGGTGTGGCTTTTCAAAGGAGGTATTCTCGCCAAATACGGTTTCGTGGACAAAAACGACGCCGAAACGTTGGATCGGGTAATCGAGTCAGCGTGCCTTTTGCCCTGGGTTCCTCCCCAACGTAGTATGCCCGCGTTGATGCCCGGTTCATCGAATGAATTCAAGCCTCCCTCGCCCTGAGCGGGCGAGTTCGGAATGACACTCCATTTAATTAGTGG
>QHZX01000010.1 GCA_003224835.1 Acidobacteriota bacterium
TATGCTCAGTTTAGCATGTGCTCCGGAGAGGTCCTTCGAGAAGTAAACGCCACGCTGGCGTCTAGAGTGGAACAGTCTAGGAGCTGGAGAACAACGGGGACTGAAAACTTACGCCGCGCCGAAACTTTTGATTGACGGCGGCGGTCCGCGCCTATCGATTTTCAGCCGCCGGTTTTTCTCTTCCAGCAAGCGATCAATTTCGCGAATCAGTTTCAGCAGTTCGTCAGGATCTTCCTCGACCGCCGCTTGTGCGCAGATGTCGAGCCAAAGTTCTCGCGTTTTGCCTTGCACGGCGGAGTACCTCGCCTGCGGTACATAATACGCCGAAAGTCACTGCTTGGAACAAAGGAATTTCCGATTAGACGCATCGCGGGGTGGGTTCGTCCAGGCACGCTGACCGGCACTTGGCATAGCCCATCGGCTTTCATGCCGGACGTTCGTACGCGAGCCCTTCGAACCACCCAACAAAACCCTCAATTCCGACAACGTACAAAGATCCTCGGCGTTAATGCAGACGCCCCGTAAAAAAAGAGGGGCTTTTTAGGGCAGACACCTTAGATAACATGCACTATTCATTACGATTTTCTACTGTTCCCCCTTTATCGAGAGTAGATGCCCCCGTACAATTCATTCAACTCAGCTGCTTCACAAGCGGCCAATAATTTAAATAAAGCTGGAGAGATGTAATGAAAGTTGGGAAATTCCTCGCAGGTATATGTCTGTCTTTGTGCGTTTTAGCACCGTCGTTCGCGGGCGCAACCACATTTTATGATCTGCAGTCCAAAAAGGGCTGGTCGGGTTATGCTTTGCTGCCTCCAAGTTGGGGCATTTGTTCGAGCTGCACTTCAACTGGATCTCGATTGAAGTGGTCATGGACTCCTAATGTAAGTTCGCCATCCATGGATAGCAAGTCAACAAAATCGTATTACGGCGGTGGAACAACACAGTGGGGAGACGTTCTCTGGAATAATCACCTGGTTGGGTCTTTCTCTTCCGTCGGTCTTCCGGATTACAGCCACACCTTAACCGCATCGCTACACAATTTCACTTACGACGTTTATTTCTGGGTCAGCAAAGCAAGCGTCTCGCAGGCACTGGAGTTCGATATCAACCAGTTCACTGGCGGCAAATCATTCATTTGGGGCCATGAATGCCGGATCGCAGGCGGCCACCAATGGGACACCTACGACAATATCAACAAAAAATGGGTGCCGACCGGGGTGTCTTGCTATCCGATAAGCGGCGCCTGGAATCACTTGATCATTCAGGTCCAGCGTACGAGTGGCAATCGCTTGCTATTTAAGTCGATCACGCTAAACGGAAAAACCGCTACCCTGAACATTTATAGATATCCGACTTCAACCTCATGGCATGGAGTCACTATCAACTATCAGATAGACGGAAACAGATACGGTACGCCTTACTCGGTCTATCTCGATAAGGTGAAGTTCGCGATGTGGTAGAAGTAACTGCGACTCACAATTGATAAAACGAAAAAGCCTGCCGGAAACGGCGGGCTTTTTTGATCCCCAAGATTCCGAACGCTTTAAACCGGACGCGAAGGCTGCACCTTGAGAGGGGCCAGTTTATGTACTCCGGCCTTCGTTCCTCTCCTGTTGACAACGGTACCCGTGAGGACGAGAGAGAACAAACTTATGGCGACCAGGGTCACAGCCGGCCAGCCCGTGAGCATGGCATTATTCCCCATGATCGTGAGGGCAAAAAATACGCACAGTAGATGCACGCAAAAAACCTGCAGCGAAGCTTGGCCAATCATCACCAGCGGCCGGATTGCCAGAAGTTTGAGCACAGATCGGAACCTGATGGCCAGTATTGCGATAGCTGTGAAATCGATGATGCGCCCGAACCCAAAGTTCCATTTGTCGAGCAAGGGGGCAAGCTTCCCCAATTCCATACTTTCTTCCATCTGCACGTAACGCAGCGTTAGAAATAAAAGAGCTATTACGGCTGCGGGGAGAACGATCCTTTTCTTATGCGCCCACTCCTCGAGAGGCAGACCGTGTCCGGCCCAGCGCACGCCCAGCCATAGGCCGACTAACCACCAAAGTTGCCATGCCCAAAGATCGAAAGCCCCCATTTCATTTAGCGGGATCTGCAATCCGAACGCATGCGTCAACCAGTTGTACACCATGGTTTTAAGACCAAACTGGGCGAACAACCAAAATGCAAAGCTAACCGCGAAAGCTAACTTCCAGCCGAATCGCATGGCGAGCAGCACTGCGAATGGGGTTAGGGCCAGGAAAATGATGTAAACCGGCAGAATGTCGAGCAGCGGTGGCCGGTAGATCATGAATGCCGCGTCAACAAAAGCCCGTGGCCGGCCAACCGTAAAATAATAGTTGAGCAGGTTGTGCACCGCTGGTCGATTACCGCGGGCAGCGATTGGCGCCTCAATCACGAAAGCAAACGCAAGCAACAAGAGCTGATACCCATATAAACGTGCAGCCCGCATCCAGACATTCCGGGACATTGCAGTGTTGCCTTCGCGCTCCACCAGCCGGGCGCATATCCTGCCGGTAAACAGGGCAGACAGAAAGATGAAGCCCTCAGTGGCGGCGAAGAAGCCTAACGGCTGGTTCACATACGTGCTCAGGACAGTAGGCAAGTGCGTGCACGTCATCCAGACCAGCATGAACCCGCGCAGAGCGTCAACTTCTTCGATTCGGTTAGTCATCGGCCTTTGGTCTTCATTTTCACTCTCGCGTCGGGTTCACTGATTGCACGTGCATCGCCATGACAGCGAGCAGTGACGATCGATAGGAAATCTTCCGTCCAGGCGCCCACCTCCAACGCCCGCATAGCATCTTCGATGCGGTTCCGCTCGATTTAGTGTCAACTGATAAATTAATTGCACATCCAACTTTCAAACATTGTGCCTTCCTGATTGAAAGCGTGGCTCAAGAATGCTTGATTAGAATGTGACAGGATAAAGCTTGCGGAGCCTAAAATGTAAGGGAGGTAATTCCCTGGAAAGTCGAACACATCATGAGCTCGAATCCTGAAATCGAAAAACTCGTGTTTCGCCGGACTAACGAACGTCAGGGCCGTCATATTGCTGTTAGTCCAAAGAACAGCTCGATGCGCCATCTCGAATATGGTCGCATCATCCTTGAAGGTGCCAAGAGCGCCGAGTCGTTTTCTACAGGTGGTCGCGAAACCGGGCTGATCTGCCTTAATGGAAAGGCGGTCGTCACGGTTGACGGTAAAAAGCATTCGCTCGAAACTTATGATTCCATCTATATTCCTCGAGACTCTTCCGTCGAAGTAAGCACCGACTCCATCGTCGATTTGGCCGAGTTCTCTGCCGAAGTCTCCAATCGTTATCCCTTACAAGTGGTGCCATTCTCCGAAATAGAAAAAAATCCAGGATTAAAGTTCAGCACAGGGGGCTCCGGCTGCAAGCGTCAGGTTCACATGCTCCTGGCTAAAAACATTGAGGCGGGAAGGCTGATTGCCGGGTTCACAGTGTCCGATCCGGGTAATTGGACCAGTTGGCCTCCGCACGAGCACGGCGAAATGCTGGAGGAGGTATATGTGTACTTTAAGATGCCAGATCCAGCGTTCGCCATCCAACTTGTGTATAACAACACTGACCGTCCGGAGCTGGTCACGGTGGTGCGCGATGGCGATGCCGTATTGATGCCTACCGGATTTCACCCCAACGTCTCGGTTCCTGGTCACAAAATTTGTTTCCTCTGGGCGATGGCGGCGCACCGGGAAATCAAAGACCGTCAGTTCGGCGTCGTCAATGTCCAACCAGGATTTGACCAGGGATCATCCGGTCTGGAAGCAGGCCGCAAACAATAGCGAATCCGGCCTCTCCATGGCTCCCCTTCCAACGTCCGATTCGCAGCCATCGCTAGACTCTCCAAGAATTACATGGACCGCCAGGTCCTCGGCGTCCTGAAAACCACACTGCAACATACTTTCGGCTGGAACGAGATCGACTACGGAAACCTGGTATTCGCGTTTCAAACGGCGTACGCCGTCGGAATGGTTGTGATGGGGCGACTCATCGACGGCCTGGGCACCAAAATTGGTTACGCTCTGGCAATGATCTTTTGGAGTTTGGCGGCAATGGGCCATGCCGCGGCGAGTTCTTTAGCTGGCTTTACCGCCGCCCGGGCTGGGCTAGGTTTTGGAGAAGCCGGAGTCTTTCCCGCGAGTATCAAAAGCGTCGCTGAGTGGTTCCCCAGAAAGGAGCGATCACTCGCGATCGGGATTTTCAACGCTGGATCAAATGTTGGCGCAATTCTGACGCCCCTGCTTGTCCCCTGGATCACGGTTCGTTGGGGCTGGCGCTGGGCCTTCCTGATAACTGGAGCGGTGGGATTCCTGTGGCTGATTCTGTGGTTGATGTTTTATCGCAAACCCGAGGAACACCCGCGGCTTTCAAAAAGCGAACTGGCTTACATTTGCAGTGACCGCTTAATGACGGTGAGCCGGATCAGCTGGGCGAGCCTGATTTCATATCGTGCGGCGTGGGCGTTCGTTGCCGGAAAATTCTTCATTGATCCCATCTGGTGGTTTTACCTGTTCTGGGTTCCGGACTTTCTGCAGCGCAACCATGGACTGGCATTGATGCAGATTGGCGTACCGATCGTTGTGATCTATGTCATCGCGGATATCGGCAGCGTCGCCGGCGGCTGGCTTTCCGCCTGGATGATTCGACGAGGAAAGAGTGTCAACTTCGCCCGCAAGACCACCATGCTGCTTTGCGCAATGTGCATTCTTCCCATTGTTGCGGCATACAGAATCGAGGGCCTCTGGGGAGCCGTTCTGATTATTGGCCTGGCGGCGGGCGGACATCAGGGTTTTTCGGCCAATCTGTTCGCTGTCCCGTCTGATACTTTTCCGTCGCAGGCAGTGGGCTCTGTAGTCGGCATGGGCGGCATGGCGGGAGCAATCGGAGGAATGTTGATCGCTAAAATTGTGGGTTACACCCTGCAGTGGACCGGCAGCTACATGATTCCCTTTCTCATCGCGGGATCGGCATATTTTGTCGCGCTGGCCTGCATCCACATCCTCTCGCCGAAGCTCCAGCCGGTAGAGTTTCGGCAAAGCTAATATCGTCGTCGAGCTTCCCTACAGAGCGCCAATGAGTTTCAAGACTCACCGCATGATGATATCCGTCACGTTTAAGCGCAGAAAATTGGCCGCCCCAATCGATGATCCCTTTGCCCATTGCCGCCCATTCCAATCCTTTATCTGTCTTAGCCACGTCTTTTACGTGACAATGACCAATCCGGTCCTTGGGCAAGCGATTGTAAGCATCGGGATAAGGAACCTCGCCCAACTTGGCCGCATTGGCGGGATCCCAATTCAACATGAAGTGCTTCGAAGGAACTCCGGCAAGAGTTTTCAGTGCTTCAGCCCCGGTTGCAGTGTTGCAGGCAAATTCATTTTCTATAATGAGAACCAGACCCGCTCTACCTACTTTCTCGGCTGCGTTCTGCAGTTTTTCGTTTATCGCCTGACGATGCGGCGCCTGGTCCTGCAAGCGCCAGAAATCGAAGCAGCGGATGCGGTTCGCCGAGAGCTTTTTCGCGACCTCAATGCAGCGATCGAGAACTTCATCTTGCTGATCGAATGTAAAATTCGCATTGAATTCATTGCGTTCTGCAAATTT
>QHZX01000011.1 GCA_003224835.1 Acidobacteriota bacterium
CTTCCCCGGCGAAATCGGTTTCCAGAGTTTCGCGGGCTTCACCCTCCTCAGCATTCTGTGAACTGATGAGAAGTTGTTCTTTGCTCAAGTGAAAACGAATTGCATGTGAACGATCATCAGCCATCAACGCCACTCGGCGAACAGCTTGATTCAACGCCGCCGTATCGAACATTGCCGAACGATCATTGTTCTTGGGCATCACCATTTCGTAATTCGGAAATTGGCCTGATAGTAATCGCGAGATCAGGAGCCGTGATCCTATTTGAAAATAAACGTGATTCTCGTCAGAACCGAGACTGATATCCCCGTCAAAGTCTGACGTCAGTTTCGTCAATTCTGCCAGCGTTTTCCGCGGAATCAGAACGTCCAATTCACCGCTGGAGTCCTTCGAATCGTTCTTAGTTGAGACATACGCCAGACGATGTCCGTCGGTCGTCACCATCTTGACATCCTTCTTGTCGAGTTCGAACTTTGCTCCGGATAATGTGTAACGACCTTCTTCCTGAGTGATTGCAAAAATCGTCCGGTCGATAAGCGTCTTCAACAACGAGGCCGGCAGTTTGAGAGGCGTTGACTTGAATCCGGGCAGTTCTGGAAAGGTTTCTTTCGAAATACCCGGCAAACGAAACTTCGATCGATCGCATTCCACCGTCACCCACTCGTTATCCTCTTTGCGGAAACTCACCGGCGCATCCGGCAAGAGGCGGGCAATGTCGAAGAGCTTCCTGGCTTGAACACAGATCGCACCTTGCGACTTAATCTCCTGAGCATCCACATCGCAACGAATCGTCACATCGAGATCAGTTCCACTGATCCGAATCGAATCTTCACCCGCTGATTCGATCAGGATATTCGCCAGTACCGGAATTGTATTCTTCCTCTCGACGACTCCCTGCACGAAAGCCAGTTCTTTCTGTAGCGCGTTACGCCCTATTACAAATTGCATCGATTGACTCCTCGCTGAGACTTATATCACAGGTGCTTTCTGTATTCGCACAAGTGCCTTCCTGCTTGACTGTTATTTACCAAAGTATTTGGATCTTTAGAACTACTAGTAGGACCTGTGCATTTGTGGAAAAGACAACTTGCCGTCTGTTTAGCAGAAATGAGTTGTGGACGGGAAGATGTCTATCCACAAGAACCTACTGTCGATTTTCAAAGTGACGATCGCTCCACAAGAAACTGACTACGATCCACAGTGGACGTTGTGGAAATCTCGCCTAAACGCCGATGCAGTCCGTTAATCGCTTCACTACGGTTTGCATCTCGCGGTCTGTCCCTAACAAATCTGCGATCTTCTCCACAGAGTGAATTACGGTTGTATGATGCTTTCCACCGAACTGGCGCGCAATTGCCGGATAACTCTTATTCGTCAGTTTCTTGCATAAGTACATTGCAACTTGCCGCGGTACTAGAACGTGGCGCATGTTCGATCGCGCGCGGAGATCATCAATAGTCAGTTTGAAATGATCCGCGACAGCCTTTTGGATCATCGCGATACTTATGGCTGTCTCTTCGCGGACTTGAGTGACGTTTCTCATAGCGTCCTGCGCAAGCGACTTCGACAGGGGTACGCCGCGCAACGAAGCCATCGCGAGTACTCGAACCAACGCTCCTTCCAGTTCTCTAATATTGTGCTTGCTGTGTGTCGCAAGGAAGAGAGCCATATCGTCGGGCAGTTCTACATTCTGCGTTTCTGCTTTGCGTCGGAGGATCGCTATCTTGGTTTCAACGTCAGGAGGTTCAATATCTGCGATTAATCCCCATTCAAAACGTGAGTGTAAACGCTCTTCAATTTCGGGGATATCGCGCGGCGCACAATCTGATGTGAGAACGATCTGTTTTTGACCGTCATAAAGGGCATTGAAAGTGTGGAAGAACTCCTCTTGTGTTCTTTCCTTACCAGCAATGAACTGAATGTCATCGATTAGCAGTACGTCGATTGAACGATATCTCTCCCGGAATATTCTCGTCTTGTCGTACCCATAACGAATAGCGTTTATGAGTTCGTTCATGAATCGCTCAAGCGACAGGTAGGCGACCTGCAAGTCCGGTCTGGCGATTCGTATCGAATGACCTATGCCTTGAATCAGATGCGTCTTACCAAGGCCGACTCCTCCGTAAAGGTAAAGAGGGTTGTAGGTCTTTCCTGGCGCATCAGCGACCGCTTTCGCGGCGGCGTGCGCAAAGCGGTTACAGGATGCAACTACAAAGCTTGAAAACGTGTACCGTTCATTCAGCGCACTCGGTGTAGTCTCAACGAATAGGCGCGTCTCGGCGTCTGCGACGGTCGAAGGCGCAACTCTCACGTCCTCTGGCGACTGAATGCCTATAGGATTCCTCTCCAAGCGATCACGCGACTCGCCGATAGCAAGGCACCACTCAATTCGATACTGGCCGAGCTGATGCTCGCCTAGCGAGTCTTTAAGAACATCAGCGTAATGCGCAATTATCCAATCCCGGACGACAGCATTCGGCGCCGATATCTGTAAGACTTGTTCGGTCGGTGACTTCGTGACCTTCAAGGGTCTAAACCATGTGTCGAACGCCTGATGACCGAGCCTTCGCTCGAGGGAAAGAAACAACGGTTGGCTCATGGAATCTTGGCCGTATAGCATTGGGGGCAATAACCTGCACTACTAAGTAAAGTAACTCTTAAAACTTGGGGGCACTTCGAACTGTGCGTTTGAGAACACGACGCTAACATAAGGCTAAGAGCGCCCGCAAGAAAAACAGGAGGGAACTTTGGTTTAGGCAGAGTTTTGCCCAAAAGGAATGCTGTTTAAGCGGATGGCCTACGACGTCAGAGCCATAATTGTATCCATGCGCATAGTGCGGAATACATCGTCTCCTAACTGGACGCGACCAGCGCTTCCTTGTCACCCAGCATGACGGTGTAAATGCGATCAAGATCCTCCATGCTGTAATACTCGATTTCAATACGACCAGGTGTGCCTGCTCTAGCTGGTTGAATTCTGACTTGTGTGCCGAGCGCTCGTCGGAGCTTTGCTTCGGCGGCCCTAACATTAGGATCAGGATTGAGGGCTTGTTTCCGGGCTCTGGGTTCAGGTGGATTTGTTAGACTCTTGACTCGTTGCTCTGTCTCTCTGACGGACCACTTATGCTTTGCGATCTTGTGCGCGAGGCGGCGCTGCACCATAGGATCATCTATCGCGAGAAGAGTGCGGGCGTGGCCAAACGACAGCTTGTCAGTCTCAATTAGTTTCTGAATATCTGTGGGTAGCTTTAAAACACGAAGATAGTTCGTCACAAACGTTCTATCCCGCCCAACGCGGTGGGCGACTTGTTCTTGTGTTAGTCCCAATGACTCAATCAAACGTTTGTAGGCCAGGGCTTCTTCAATGGGGTTAAGCTCTTGACGCTGTATGTTCTCGACGAGGGCCATTTCCAGCAGCCGTTCGTCGGGAATGTCTCTAACAATCGCCGGTATTCGCGCCAAGCCAGCCAGTTGTGCCGCACGCCAGCGGCGTTCGCCCGCCACCAGTTCAAAAAGGCCGCCCTTTGGTCGCACAAGAAGCGGTTGGATGATTCCGGTCGAACGAATTGACTGTGCTAGTTCGTCAAGTTTCGCTTGATCGAAATTAGTTCTCGGCTGTTGTGATCCGGGACGAATCAGATCGAGTTCGATTTCACGGATCTCATCACTGGCCGCCGACTGCTGATCGGTTGAGATCAGCGCGCTCAGCCCCCGTCCCAACGGTCTCCTGTTCATGTGCTAATACCTCCTTCGCGAGATCGAGGTAAGCCTCAGCCCCTCGCGATTTCTCATCATAGTGGATCACCGGTTGGCCGTAGCTTGGGGCCTCTGCCAGCCGGACATTTCTGGGAATAGCTGTGTGAAAGACTAAGCCGCTATAGAAGCTCTTGAGGTCAGCCGCGACCGCCGCCGCCAACCTGGTACGCTCGTCATACATCGTCAAGAGGAGGCCTTCGATCTTCAATTGAGGGTTAACCAACCGACGCAGACGGGAAAGCGTATTGAAGAGTTCAGAGACACCTTCGAGCGCGTAATACTCACATTGAACCGGCACCAGCAACGAGTCGGCGGCTGCCAAGGCGTTAACGGTAAGCAGGTTTAGTGCAGGCGGACAATCGAGAAGAATGAAATCGTACTTGGAAGCGAGCGAGGCTAGCGCGCGCTTCAGCAGAAGTTCACGCTCAGGTAGGGAGATCAGCTCAATCTCAGCGCCGGCAAGATTTCTATCTGAGGGTATAACTTCGAAGGAAAATTCCGTGGGAAGAATGATGTCGTCGAGCGGGTGATTGAGCACCAACCCGTGATAGGTTGTCTTTCGGGCGACCGTGCGATCGATTCCCACACCTGACGTCGCGTTTGCCTGCGGATCAATATCGACCAGAAGAGTGCGTTGAGAAAGCCTCGCTAACGAGGCCGCGAGATTGACGGCCGTTGTCGTCTTACCGACCCCGCCCTTCTGGTTCGCGATGGCGATTATTCTGGCCATGCACCGATGCCTTTGCTAAGTGAGGCAGCACAATAACACAACGGCATGACCGCTTGCCACTGCTTTGACACACCCGGGCTAATGTTTCACGTGAAACGTCAGCGCCTAGA
>QHZX01000012.1 GCA_003224835.1 Acidobacteriota bacterium
ATCGCGAGGCCAATGATGCGGTGTTCCGGCTCGGGCTTTCCGTCCTGGCACAACTTCGAGGTCAGGAATTCTGGCTCCCTCTGACGTATTTCGATCTGTGGATAGCGCGACTGATGGGCTATCTGCCGGAGATTTCTGAGTGCCTCGCATGCGGACGCGCTCTCAACGGAAGCCGGGCATACTTTCACGCGCTGGCGGATGGACTAGTGTGCCTGGAACACAAACGCCTGGCTTCGTCAGAGATGTCAGCGGAGTCGCGAAAACTAGCAGGGCAGATGCTGACAGCGCCGCTATCCAAACTGAGCGCTTCGGCATTGCCCGATTCCACCGGCGCGGATCTGAGGAAATTCCTGCTGCAAACGCTCGAGCGACATATCGAAAAGAAGTTCGTAACGCGCGGGATGCTGGAGAGGGTCACGATTTAGTTCCTACTTGGACGCGTGCGGTAGCTGACGCCTGCGCCTCATATCCATTACAATCGGTGATTAACTCTCCGCCTGCATAGCTACTGATACTGTGCCTCTCGCCTAAATTTCAGAGCTGGCTAGAAGCTAGCGGCCAAGGAGCAGCTTTTTCGCTCGAATCCATGAGTGCAAACAAGCCCAACCCGCCGACTTTTCAGGAGCTTATCCTGCGCCTGCAGACGTTCTGGGCGGAACGCGGCTGCGTCCTGCAACAGCCATATGACCTTGAGGTTGGGGCGGGAACCATGGCACCAGAGACGTTCCTGAGAGTACTGGGACCAAAGCCCTACAAAGTGGCTTATGTGCAGCCTTCGCGAAGGCCGGCTGATGGACGATACGGCGAGAACCCGAACCGGCTTTACAAGCACATGCAACTCCAGGTGATCCTGAAATCTCCGCCGGAAAATGTGCAGGAGACTTATCTCGAGTCGTTGGGCGCGATGGGAATTGACCTGCGCCAACACGACATTAAGTTTGAAGAGGACAACTGGGAATCGCCAACGCTGGGCGCATGGGGCATCGGCTGGCAAGTGATGCTGGACGGCCTGGAAATTACGCAGTTCACATACTTCCAGCAGTGCGGTGGAGTGGATCTGTTTCCGATTTCAGCCGAGCTGACTTATGGCCTGGAACGGATCGCTGCATTCTTGCAGGATGTTGACTCGATTTATGACATCGTGTGGGCACGCGATCCAGAAACAGGGAACGTGACGAGATACGGCGATGTGCGGCTCGCCGATGAACTCCAACTCTCGGTTTATAACTTCGAAATGGCGGACATCGAGAAAACCTGGAAGCATTTCGATTTATGCGAAGCCGAGTGTCAGGCTCTCATTGAACATTACGGTGTTCTAACGAAGGACTTCGCATTAAGCCGAAGGATCAGTGCGGAGGCTGATGCAGGCTCTGGATATATTCGGGAGAAGAAACGTTTTCCGTTGCTCGCCGCTTACGAGCTTTGCTTGAAGTGCTCGCATCTTTTCAACATTCTCGATGCGCGTGGCGCAATTTCTGTGACGGAGCGCGTCGGGGTGATCGCACGAGTGCGCACATTGGCGGTCGGAATTGCAAAAGCTTGGGTTGATCAGCACAAATCGGAATCGCTGCGAGAAGTTGAGACGAAGCCGGACGAAGCCCTGGGTGAAAAGAGAGGTCTCCAGGTAGTTTCGTCAGAGCGATAGGTGTAATCCAAATCTAAAATGCCTGATTTTTTACTAGAGATTGGAACCGAAGAGATCCCGGCGCGGATGATTGATGCCGCGTCAGTCGAATTGCGCGAGCGCGTCAATAAATTACTGGAGCGGGAGCGGCTTCCGGCATCAGGACCAATTTCGTATCTGGACACTCCACGGCGTTTGTCATTTCTCGCGACTAATATTCCTGCGGCTCAACCCGATGTTACGGAACAGGTCAATGGCCCGGCGGTGAGTGTTGCGTTCAAAGATGGAAAGCCAGGCCCGGCGGCACAGCACTTCGCAAAAAAAGCCGGGGTCGAGATATCCCAGTTAGAGCGCGTAACGACTCCCAAGGGGGAGTATCTTTCCGCGAAAATCACAACCAGGGGCCGGAGCGCGGCGGAGATTTTGGCAGAGTCACTTCCTCGCGAAATCGCGTCGATCTATTGGCCCAAAAATATGTATTGGAGTAAGCCGAGCGAACGTTTCGTTCGTCCGGTGCGATGGCTGGTTGCAATGCTCGACGATCAAGTCGTTCCGTTGGAATTTGACGGAGTCACTGCCGGCCGGGAATCGCGAGGCCATCGAATGCTGTCGAGTGGGAGCGTGACAATTCCCAGAGCTGGCGCTGCGTACGTCGATGCATTGCGATCTGCGAAGGTTCTGGGCAGGGAAGCGCGCGAACAGCAAATTCGGAAGGAGCTGGATTCGGCCACTCGACAGGTTGCCGGCGCGCGCTGGCGTGAGGACAAGTCATTGCTCGAAACCGTGGTGAACCTCACCGAATGGCCGTCAGTTGTTCTGGGAAGTTTTGATCGCGAATACCTGCAATTACCAGAAGAAGTGCTAGTAACAGTGATGCGGGATCATCAAAAATATTTTGCGGTAGAGGATGGAAAGGGCAAGCTGCTGCCTAATTTTCTTGCGGTGCTGAATACTGATGGCGATCCGCAGGGCCTGATTCGTCACGGCAATGAACGCGTGCTGCGGGCGCGGTTCAACGATGCGAAATTTTTCTGGGAAACGGACCAGAAGCATCCGTTACGCGAGCGGTTACCGCGGCTCAGAAACGTCACATTCCAGAAAGACTTCGGCAGTTATTACGACAAGACAATGCGGGTGCAACGGCTGTGCAGCTGGACCTGCGAGCTCATCCGCGACGCCGGCTTACAAATTCGGCCCGGCGTGGTGCACAAGGCTGCGTGCCTGGCCAAGACTGATCTCACGACCGAGTTGGTGAAAGAATTTACAGGATTGCAGGGGATTGTCGGAGGATTGTACGCGCAGGTGCAAGACCTGGATCGGGGCATGCCGAATGAAACTCGGCAGGCAATCGCGGACACCATCTACGATCAGTACCAGCCGG
>QHZX01000013.1 GCA_003224835.1 Acidobacteriota bacterium
CCAGAAGCACCATCAGATTTTTGGCATGCGCCGCATCAATCAGACGCTTCAGGTCTTCCGGTCGTCCATAACATCGCGCCGGAGCATATGGCAAAACGCCGTCGTATCCCCAGTTTCGCTCCCCCGGAAAACTCGACAGTGGCATCAGTTCGACCGCGGTCATGCCGAGGTCCGCCAAGTAATCCAGCTTGGCTTCGACGCCCGCAAATGTTCCTTCGGGAGAAAACGTCCCTACATGCAGTTCGTAAATTACGGCTTCATCCCAGCTCCGGCCTTTCCAGTTGGAATCCTGCCAGTCGTAGGCCAGTGGATCGATTACTTCACTTGGGCCATGCACTCCTGAAGGTTGGAAGCGAGATGCAGGGTCAGGAACCAATTGCTGATCGTCGATTTGGAAAGTGTATTGCGTGCCCGCGCCGGCTTCCGTCACCAGCTCGAACCAGCCTTCGTCAAGCTTTGGCATCGGCATACCGCGCTCAAAATCTTTTAGTTGAAGTACAACGGATGAAGCTTCTGGCGCCCACAGGCGGAATCTCACTGTCCCGTCGTCGCGGAGCTCCGCGCCGAACGGCATCTCATGCTTGCGGTTCATGCCGCTGAGGTTCGTCTCCGTTCGCTGCCACGGACGCGGTTTGCAGCGCGTTCTACCAGTAGAGCGAGCGATCGCGGCTGCAATGGATAGGAGTCCCCGCCTTGATAGAAAGCGCTCGCCTGGCGCGATGTTTGGCAGGAGGTGTCGAGCAGAACATACCAGCCCTGGCCCGAAGGCGGAGTAACCAAGGTGAATGGAATTTCTTCGTGATGCGCGTTCATCAGAAGCAGGAAGTTGTCGTCGCGAATGCGTTGCCCGCGCTCGTCGACATCATTAACCGCCTCGCCCGCCAGGCTGACACCCAGGCTGCGCGCGAACTCCTGGTTCCATTCCTCATCCGTCATTTCCAGACCATCAGGCTTTAGCCAAACAATATCCTTGATTTCTTTCCCTCGGATATTTCGGCCCTGAAAGAAGTTCCGCCGCCGGAACACCGGATGTTCCTTGCGCAAAGCAACCACTTTCTGAACAAATTCCAGAAACTCCTGATCTATGTGCTCCGGGTTCCAGTCGAGCCAGCTGATCTCGTTGTCTTGGCAGTACGCGTTGTTATTGCCGTTTTGCGTGTGGCCAATCGCGTCGCCGGCGAGAAACATCGGCACTCCTTGCGAAAACAGCAGCGTTGCCATGAAATTGCGTTTCTGACGCGCACGTATTTGCCTGATCTCGGGATCCTCAGTCGGACCTTCGACTCCACAGTTCCAACTCCGGTTGTTGTCAGTGCCGTCGCGATTGTCTTCGCCATTGGCCTCATTATGCTTCGAGTTGTAGCTGACCAGGTCTTGCAGCGTGAAGCCGTCGTGCGCCGTAACAAAATTTATGCTGGCGTACGGTTTGCGTCCGCTGCGCGCGTAAAGGTCGCTCGAGCCCGTGATTCGATAAGCCAATTCTCCAATCAGTCCGCCATCTCCCTTCCAGTACGAGCGCACCGCATCGCGATACTTATCATTCCATTCCGCCCAGCCCACCGGAAATTTTCCGACCTGATATCCGCCCTCGCCCAGGTCCCACGGTTCGGCAATAAGTTTCACCTGCGAGAGCACCGGGTCCTGATGAATGATGTCGAGAAATGCGCCCAGGCGGTCTACTTCGTGCAACTCGCGCGCCAGCGTGGCCGCCAGATCAAAGCGGAAACCGTCCACGTGCATCTCAAGCACCCAATACCGCAAGCTGTCCATGATGAGCTGGAGCACCCGCGGATGCCTCATGTTCAGAGTGTTTCCCGTGCCCGTGTAGTCGGTGTAGTAACGCGGATTGTCGGGAACCAGCCGGTAATACGCTTCATTGTCAATGCCGCGGAACGACAATGTCGGCCCCATGTGATTGCCCTCGGCCGTATGGTTGTAAACCACGTCGAGAATCACTTCAATTCCGGCCGAGTGCAAAACCTTCACCATCGTCTTGAATTCGTTAATGCTGGTGCTCGCGCAATAGCGAGGCTCTGGAGCAAAAAATCCAATCGAGTTGTATCCCCAATAATTTCGCAGGCCTCGCTCGACGAGTTGCCGATCGTCGACAAAGGTGTGCACCGGCATCAGTTCAACGGCGGTGACCCCGAGTTGTTTCAGATAATCAATAACCGGCGCAGTCGCAAGCCCTGCATAGGTTCCGCGTAATGGCGGCGGCACATCCGGATGCTGAATGGTGAAACCCTTTACGTGGGCTTCATAAATCACTGTGCGATGCCATGGCGTGCGCGGTGGAGTGTCAGATCCCCAGGTAAATGCCGGATCAATAACGATCCCTTTCAGCATTCCTGGAGCGCTGTCCCGGCGATCGTATGAGGCGTCTTCGTTGCGATGTCCGATTTTGTAGCCGAAAAGCGAGTCATGCCACCTCATGCCATTTTGAATTTGCCTGGCATAAGGATCTAAAAGGAGTTTGTTTCGATTAAAGCGAAGACCCTTCGCAGGATCGTATGAGCCGTGCACGCGATATCCGTAGACAAAACCAGGCCGCGCTTCGGGCAAATAGCAATGCCACACCTGGTCGGTGTACTCGGGCATGAAAACGCGATACGTCTCGCGCCGGCCAGATGGATCGAAAAGGCAGAGCTCTACTTTTTCCGCGCGTTCAGAAAAGAGTGCGAAGTTAACTCCTTCGCCATCCCATGTGGCTCCTAGCGGATAAGGCCTGCCCGGCCAAACTACCAGCCCCGTATGCCTTGTGGGTGTGCGTATCACGAGAGAAGTGGCGAAGCTCTTTCAGAAATCGGCGGCGCTTCCGATTTCGGCGCCGACGCAGTGACGCGTTCGGCCCCAGGCCAAAGTCCGCTCTTTCTGTATGTCATCGGCCCGGAGCGGACATTCTTCAGCCGCAAATATTAGTATCAGGAAACCAGCAACAAGGCTGTACAGTTCTTGCTGTAGAAACTCTCGCGTTTAACTTTCAATTCAGTCAGCCACTGCTTGGGATGAGAAGACATACGCCATTGCAAGATTCAGAGAAGAGAAGTCACCGCTAATCCTTCAGCCCGCCAGTGGCACTAGCTTATCTCCGATCAACTCACCGGGCTCGGTCTCATCCACGTAGCACCAGACCCACGCCTCTCCCGGTTCAATCGACCTGATGAGCGGATGTTTCCAACGATGAAAGTGTTTGGTCGCATGCTTATTTTTTGAGGAGTCACAGCAGCCCACGTGACCACATTCCAGGCACAGCCGTAGATGGACCCAACGGTCTCCCAGCTTCACGCACTCTGGACAGACATGTGTCTCGGTGGTGGTGATACTGATTTGATTTAAATGCGTACATAGCTCCATACATTTCTCCAGGCTCGACATTCCAGAAGTAAGTAGGGCGCCGATATTAACGCGGCGCCCTTTTGCAGTTATTCGATGTTGAGACTCAAGCCACAGCTTCTTCTGGTGCAGTTGAGCTCGCACGGCCAGCCTGTGCTTTTCCGAGGAAGTTCACCAGCTCGGT
>QHZX01000014.1 GCA_003224835.1 Acidobacteriota bacterium
CCAGATCCTGCAACTCGTGAATCGATTTATCTGACGCGGCGTTTTCACGGGCAGCCACTTCCAGCGCTTCTGGCGAAGAGGTGAAGTTCAGGTAGTAAGTTTCCACTCCGCGAGCATCAGGATCGCGGCTGGAATTGGCATGCACGGACACGAACAGGTCAGCCTCCTCTTGATTCGCAATCGCAGTGCGGGTCTCGAGCGGAATGAATGTGTCGTCACGACGGGTGAACGCTACCTGAGCGCCCAGCCGCGCCCCAAGCAGTTTGCCTAAGCGCTTGCTCACATCCAGCACAAGATTCTTTTCGAGTAATCCATTAGGACCGATCGTACCCAAAGACCGGTCACCATCTGATGTGGGTTGAGCTTCGCGCAACGGCTTGGCGGACGTTATCCGTGGGTTGCCATGCCGGATCTGCTTCGCAAGTTTCGCGGATTTCCCGGCTCTCGTAACGGATGCAGCATCTTCCGCATCTGGAGCTGGATCGTCATTACTGGCTTCAACAATCACCTTCTTCGGGGCAGAGCCTGTTCCAGAACTGGTAGATTTTTCTGACGCAGAGACGAGCTCGGAATCCGATTGGCTATCACTCTTGGCACTGGTCACGGAGTTGTCGTGAACGTCGATCACCAGTCGCGGAGGATTCAGTACCAGCGATGCATTGAAATTGGCTCGCCCGACGGTTTCGACCACAATCCGTGCCCTGCCGGGCTTATATTGAGCAACGCGAATCTTCTTCACACGCCGGTCGTCCACTGTGAGGCTTGTCCCAGCCAACTTTGAGGACAGCCGGGCATTCTTCAAATCGAAAAAGATTCGGTCGGGATGATCGATGCGTTGTGATTCGAACTGAACATTCTGCTCTAAGCCAACGGTGATTCGAGTGTAATCAGGCGCCGACTTGTGGTCGATGGAGTTGATTCGAACTACTTTGTCGCGATCATCAGATTCAGATACTGACTTCGAGACGGATGGCTTTTTCTCATCCGAGACATCCGCACTCTCGGCATCATCGTCACCGTTCTCGTCCGCCGGTCCGGTCGCGTCCTTGCCACCCGTATCAGCATTCAACGATGCCAGTTCAGCCCGAGCTTCTTTAATGAGATCGCTATGTTGATAACGGCGCAGGAACTCTTCAAACGTGGCGCGGGCATTAGCCGAGTCGCCAAGATCATTCTTGTAGATCTCGCCAATTGCCAGCAGAGCTTCGACCCGATGCTTGCTTCCTGGGTATTCTCTTCTCAGAAACTTGTACTCGCGGACGGCCGAATACAAAGCCATGTCGTCTTTGAAATGCCGTCCCATCTCTGCCGTCAGTTCAGCAACGGCGAAAGCGCTTCCGTCGGCCTTGCTGGAAGTCGGCGCATCGAGAACGATCTGACGATAAGAAGCGATTGCGGCCTCGTACTCGCGCCGAGTACGTGCCTGTGCGGCATGACTGTTGAGGGCTTCGCGCCTTGATTCGGCCTTGTTGAACTGGGTTTCGGCCCAAGCCTGGGAGCGATGAATTCTCGCCTGTGCCAGCCCCGCCGCGATCGGCAGGATACAAATCAGAATGGCGTATTTTCGTGCTGGCACACTAAAAGCAAATCGGCGGGCAAAGCCGATTGCGTGCCCGACGCTTCGGCTGGAAGCGAACTTATTCAAGTTTCAGTCCCTGAGAGCTTTCCGTCCTGCACTACAACCAATACCCTACCCTAAGATGCCTCAGTCGGTGTTGCTGATGTAAAGTACACCCCGTACATCCCGCTGCACCCGGACCGGCTCTCGCGATGCGCCTGAGAAATAACTGCTGCCCAGACTCCCGCTATAGAGTTGCGTAATGCGCTTTACGTAGTTCCGGGTCTCGGCATAATGCGGAATCCCCGAACTCCGCGCTACCGCGCCAGTTCCAGCGTTATAAGCCGCAAGGCTCAAGCGGACATCGCCACCATAATGTTCGAGCAATTCCCTTAAATGTCGTACTCCCGCGTCGATGTTTTCCTCGGGATTGAATGGGTTCGTCAATCTCAACTGACGCGCGGTTTGCGGCATGAGCTGCATTAATCCCATAGCGCCTTTGCGCGATACCGCGTTAGGATTGAAGTTCGATTCCACTTTTACCAAGGCTCGCACCAGGTTCGGATCTACGTTGTGGCGATCGGCTGCCTTGTTAATGGCTTCATCGATCTCCGCTTGTGTAAACCCATGGCGCTGAGTGGAGTTTTGCGGCCCCGAGGGTTTATCCAAATATTGGTCCACTTCCGCCGCCGCCGATCTCGCCGCCCTGACATTGGCATGGGGTACCGTTTTCCAGCGGCGCTCAGTCGGACTCCAGAAGACCAGCCGGTTTTGCTGTGAACGGAATGTTTGCGATGACATTGGTGACGAAGCTACCTTCGCCTGACCTGCCCGCCTCGGAGTAACCACGTCGTTTACATACACTTTATGGCCGGAGTCATCAGTGCTTGCCATAATTGTGGCATTGCTCGCCGCCAATAAATTTGGCGTGAGTGAAAGGATGGTCGCTATCGCGGGACTGGCCATCAGTGCGAGTTTCAGGCGTTTACGCATACCGGGTCGGTGCTTTGAAAACCGAGCACACTCCTGCTTCTACCTTCCCGGAACCTGACGGAGAATCCCTACCAGAGTGACTTAATTATAGGTGGGGCCGAACCGGGGAACAATCTATCGAGAGGGAATCGAACCACGATGGTAATTTGAGGTAACCTCCACAGACTCAGAGACTTGCATAGTTACCATGAACACGCCCCACAATCTGCTGATTCCAAACCAGCTTAAGCCCGGTTGTGGCGATTCGGCTGAATTTGGAGCCACTTGAGGCCACTCCGCAGCCAATTCAATACGGGGAGATCCAAAGCGGCAGGAAGGAATTCTGGCCCGTTCGCCACAAGATTTTTCGTCAGTAGTGTCGTGGTCTCAAAAGAGTAGCGCTTGTTCTATTCACAAAGCGAATCTTCCAAATTCACAACTCTTCGTTTTTAGTTCTGCCGCAGTAGGAACTTGCCTTTTGTTTTCATAGCAGGCAAGGCTTTGTTTATCCGCCCTATAGATTTCTCTTTTCAAAATTTCTCTGATCGCTGCAAAAAAAACAATCAATTGGACACGCTGGTTCTGACCAAATAGTTTCACCCACAGGTTATGGCACACGTTACACCCGGGCGAAATCAGTTTCTAAGTGCACTCTCACGTTCACACGCGAGATAAGTCGCGAGATAACTAAAGCTTTCGACAAGGAGATTAGCTTTGCGCATAAGATTCCTACCCTTCTTTGTTCTCTTGATTCTTGCGGCCTTGGTAGCGCTTCCCTCGTTTGGGCAGAACGCTCCTTCGGATTCTCAGGGCGCGCCGAGCTCCGCTCCGGCAGACAGTGCGGCGGCGACTAAACCGGTCGAGCCGACGCCTCTGCCCATGCCCTCGATGTCTGGGCCACTGCAAACCGCGGTGCCCCATGCCGTCGAAAATGGAAAATTAGCGGTCACAGGCATTCTGACCGGCATCGGCTGGACCGAGGGAAATCACGTTAACGGTGACAATGCGACGCACTATGACATCAGCAATGCCCAACTCTTTGTCCAGAAGACCAGCGGCTGGTGGCAGTTCTACCTGCAGGGCGGCGCCTATAACTTACCGGCTATCGGAGTGCCATTCCTCTCCACCGCGGACACAATAAAAAATATCTACGGACCGTTTCCGCAGGGCTACGCCAAGTTTGTGAAAGGCAATTTCAACGTAGAAATCGGCGCGTTACCGACCCTGGTCGGCGCGGAGTACACCTTCAGCTTCCAGAACATGAACGTCGAGCGTGGTCTGCTGTGGGGGCAGGAAAATGCCGTCAATCGAGGCATACAACTCAACGAGACCTACAAAAAATGGACTCTGGCTTTAAGTTGGAACGATGGGTTTTACTCCAATCGCTACACCTGGCTTACCGGTTCAGTAGCGTACGCGATCAACAGCGCGAACAGCGTCGCTTTCGTAGGCGGCGGCAATGCCGGATCATACGCGAAGAGCACGCTGGCTACACCTCTCGCCTTGAATAACTCAGATATCTACAACCTGATTTACACCTACACCAGGGGACATTGGGTAGTGCAACCTTACTTGCAGATTACAACTTCAAGCGCGGATTCTCTTTGGCGCCCAGAGTTGAGTACATCGCCACCACGGGAAGCGTCAGCAATGGCGCGGTCAACCTGCTCTACGGGCCGGGCAGCGGCGCGTTCTCGTTTACGGTGACACCTACTTATCGTAAAGATGCGTTCTTCCTCCGCGGGGACTTGGCGGTTGTTCACGCCACCAGCATGACGCCAGGTTTCGGATTCGGAACAAGTGGTCAGAGCGCAAATCAACCGCGCGGCGTTCTTGAAGCAGGCTTCATGTTCTGACGCGCCAGGATTCTCAACTTCAAAAAAATTATCAGGTCAGTCCAATTCAATCCCGAGAAGGAGCACAAAGCATGAGCGCAACCAAACCGCGAGAGAGACACCTTTCGCTATCGGAAAAATACTCACGACTATGTACCCGCCTGCGAGATCCGGAATGGCGGCGCTACGGAGGCACGCTGCTAAGTGGCAAACTGCTCGGAGTCGGTGTTGTTCTCCTATTCATGCTTGTCGTCTCGGGTGTGTTCTTCACCAGCGTTCACGCGCAGAGCGGCCCTCCTGAGGTGAAGGCGGCGGACATTGTCAATCCGGTGAATACGATGTGGACGCTGGTTGCTGCATTTCTAGTGTTCGGAATGCAGGTCGGCTTCACCATGCTTGAGGCTGGCTTCTGCCGTTCGCGTGAAACCGTGAACGTCCTGGCTGAGTGCGTAGTGGACACATGCCTTTGCGGAATTTTGTTTTACGCCATCGGCTTTGCCTTCATGTTCAGTCACGGCAATGGGTTCATTGGCCATCACTGGTTTTTCCTTCAGGGCGCACCGGCGACCTACGAAAGTACAGGGGTGGCATTCCTGGCCGTGTGGATTTTCCAATTCGCGTTTGCCGACACCTGTTCGACGATCACCTCCGGTGCCATGATCGGTCGCACTGGCTTCGTCGGTGACCTGCTATACAGTGTGTGCGTCACCGGCTTCATTTACCCAATCATCGGACACTGGGCTTGGGGACCGGATGGTTGGCTGGCGTTGATGGGCAGTGATGGGCACTTCTTCCAATCACTAGGAATTGGGTTCCATGACTTCGCCGGATCGACGGTCGTGCATACCATTGGCGGATTCATCGCACTGGCCGGTGCAATCGTTCTTGGCCCGCGTTTGGGCCGTAAGTTCAAACGTGATGGCGGCGGGCCTATGCTGCCGCACGATCTGACAATCGCCGTGACTGGCGGCCTTATTTTGTGGTTCGGCTGGTACGGATTCAATCCGGGCAGCACGCTCTCGGCAATGGATCTGGTCGGTATTGGTCGCGTCGCGGCCAATACCACGTTGGCAGCTTGCTCTGCCGGCCTCACATCAATCCTTTACGGCTATTTCAAAATGAAAACTTGGGACGCCAGCTATACCACCAACGGATTTCTAGCCGGGCTGGTCGCAATCACCTGCCCGTGTTATTGGGTCAGCCCTACCGGCTCGGTGCTGCTTGGCGGAATCGCCGGTGTGTTGGTCATCGT
>QHZX01000145.1 GCA_003224835.1 Acidobacteriota bacterium
ACCAAAAGACAACTTGATTTGCGATGCGGCGAAGGTGGAGGAAATTCTGGGCGTGCCGCCGGAGCGCGTGATCGACGTGATGGCGCTGCGCGGCGACTCAATCGACAACATTCCCGGAGCCCCGGGAATCGGCGATAAAGGTTCGGTGGACCTTATTCGGCGTTTTGGCAGCCTGGAAGCGGCGCTCGATCACGCCGCTGAAGTCGAGAGAAAAACTTACCGCGAGTCTCTCCAAAATAATCGGGAGCAGATCCTGATGAGCAAGGAACTGGTGACCATCAAGTGTGATGTGGACATCGAGCTCGACGTTGAGAAAATGCACCCCGGCGAGCCTGATATCGAGGTTCTGCGTGGATTGTTCACTGAGCTGGAATTCACCTCGTTGCTGAAAGAACTGCTGCCAGTAGTAGAAGCGCCGGAAGGAAATTACCGCGAGGCGGAATCGGCGGCGGACGTTGAGCGTCTGCTGAAATCGCGGGCGAAAGACGTACCATTAGCGATCGCGGTGGCAGCGGTGCTAGAACCGTCAGAGGATAAAGAAAACGAAGATGAAACTGAAGATAACCTTTTGCCGCTAAAGTCAGCCGATGACCCGCTTGGGGTCGACGGCACTCGGACCACACTAACTCGGCAGGAAGCTCCCGAGATTGCTATCTCGATTGAAACAGGTTCGGCCCTCACCATCTCGCCTGGATCCGACGCGGCGGCGGTGTTGAACAAGGCACTGTCGGACGAAACGCTTCCCAAAGCTATCCATGATTGGAAGACGGCTGCGCACGCCCTGCGAGAAACCGCGCTGGCTGGAATTCAGCATGACACACGTTTGTATTCGTATTTGCTTGATCCCACGTATTCGTCACACGGTTTGCCCGAAGTTGCGCTACGGCGATTCAACCTGAAGCTGGGTGGATCTCTGGCCGAGGCTGCCGACATCACTGGGCGCCTGGCGGAAGCTTTGGGAAAGGAAGTCGAACAGGAGAACTTGCGGAAGCTGTACGACGAAATAGATTTACCGCTGGTTCCGGTGCTCACGCGCTTGGAGCAGGCAGGTGTCGCAATTGATCGCACCGCGCTGGCGAACATGTCCACGCGTCTCGAAGGCGAGATTGAGGTCAAGGCGAAAGAGATTTTTGAATGTTGCGGCTCGGAATTCAACATCAGTTCGCCTAAGCAACTCGGGGACGTGCTGTTCAACAAATTGAATTTGCCGAAGCCGGTCAAGTACGGCAAAGGCAAAACTATCTCTACAGCAGTTGACGTTTTAGAAGAACTCGCCGCCAGCCACAAGGCGCCGAAGCTTGTGCTCGAATACCGGCAGCTCACGAAGCTGAAATCGACCTACGTGGATGCGCTTCCCGCGCTTCTGAATCCGGACACCGGTCGACTGCACACAACGTTCGATCAGACGGGAACCGCGACAGGGCGGCTCTCGTCGGCCAATCCGAACTTGCAGAATATTCCCATTCGCACCGAGCTGGGACGCGAGATTCGTGCTGCATTCACGGCTGCGCCAGGATGCTTGTTGCTGGCCGCCGATTATTCGCAAATTGAATTACGTTTGTTGGCGCACTATTCAAAAGACCCACTGCTGGTTGAGGCATTCCGCCGCGGAGATGATATTCATACGCTTACCGCGTCGCAGGTCTTTGGAGTGCCGCCGCTGATGGTTACGGCCGATCATCGCCGCCAGGCCAAAGTTGTGAACTTCGGGATTGTTTACGGCTTGTCGGCTTTTGGTTTATCACAAAATCTTGGGATTGAACCTTCAGAGGCGAAAAAGTTTATTGAAGCTTACTTCGAGAAATACCACGGGGTGAGGAAGTTCATCGATCGCACTCTGGATGAGACTCGGCGTGAAGGACACGTTAAGACGCTCTTCGGCCGTGTGCGTCCAATTCCTGACATCAACAGCAAGAATTTCAACCTGCGCGGATTCGCGGAACGGACGGCTGTAAACACGCCGCTGCAAGGCACTGCCGCGGATTTGATCAAGCTGGCGATGATCCGCATTGATGCCATGATCACCGAACGCCAATTGAAGTCAAAAATGACGCTGCAGGTGCACGACGAATTGGTGTTTGAAGTTCAGGAAGATGAAATCGACGTGATGCGCAGCCTGGTGCGTGAACAGATGGAAAACGTGCATCCGTCACTCTCAGTCCCGCTGATGGTGGAGATTGGCGTCGGAAAGAACTGGCGGGATCTGGAGTGAGCGCGGTTTGGCGCCACCACCAATTCTGTCATTCCGAGCGAAGCGGAATCATTCGCTTGCGAATAATTCCCGAGTCGAGGAACCTGCTGTTTTAAAGCGAAAAGCAGCTTCCTCACCGCTAAAGCGGTTCGGAATGACATCACTCTTGTTAATGATAGTCGCGGGGCGTAATCGGCCGCTTAACACCACCACCCACTCCTGTCATTCCGAGCACCTATCTGGAGTAAGCAGTTAACACTACCACCCACTCCTGTCATTCCGAGCGAAGCGGAATTGTTCGCTTGCGAATGATTCCCCAGTCGAGGAACCTGCTGTTTTAAAACAAAAAGCAGGTTCCTCACCGCTAAAGCGGTTCGGAATGACATTATTCTCGGGAATGATTTGTCGAAGGGCGTAAGCAGCCGCTTAGCACCACCCCCCGGAATCCTGCCATTCCGAGCGAAGCGGTTCGGAATGACATCTTAATTTTTAAGGATTTAAAGCGGGTAAGTAACGCCGACTCGCTATACGCCCAGCGCTTTCTTTATCGCGCCCGCGATTCCATCTGTCAGCGCGTTCATTTTCTCTTCTGATTCGGCTTCCACCATCACTCGTGCGAGCGCCTCGGTGCCGGAGTAGCGCACGACAATGCGACCATCGCCGTTGAGCTCGCGCTGAGCAGATTCGATCGCATGCTTAACCTCAGGCACTTGATCAAACGGGATCTTTTCGCGCACACGAATGTTTTGAATGCGCTGCGGAAATACTTTCAGGTCTGAAATAAGATCGGCCAAAGACCTTCCGCTCCGCGCCATTATTTCCATGACGCGCAATGCGGTGAGCAGGCCATCGCCAGTGGTGGCTTCTCCGTCGCGGAAAATAATGTGCCCAGACTGCTCGCCGCCTAAAGACGCTCCGGTCTTCATCATTTCTTCCAGAACGTACTTGTCCCCAACGTTGGCGCGCAACATACGAATTCCGGCATATCGCCATTGATCACGCGCCCGCCGGCGTCGCTGAAGAGCACGCGGTCGGCATCGCCATCAAATGTTACGCCGAGATCGAATTTGCCATTCGATTCCGAGATTTTTTTCGCAACCGCTGTGGGGTGAAGCGCGCCGCAACCTTCATTGATATTTTTCCCATCTGGCGAGGAACAAATAAACTCCGCTTGGATGCGGCAGGCGCGAAACAACTCCGGCGCCTCGGCAGCGGCGGCGCCGTTAGCGCAGTCCACCAGGACGCGCAAGCGGCTCAAATCAATCGCAACACTTTTTGCCAGCCAATCGATGTAGGCAGCGCGCAGTGAATGCTCGCCGGGGACGGAAGGCGACGGCTTGGAAGATGGCTCCGGATGCGCGCCAGGAGCTTGCAGAATCGCAAATATTTCCTTTTCAATCGCCAACTCGCGAGAATCAGGAAGCTTGAATCCATCGCCGGAGAAAACTTTGATCCCGTTGTCAGTCCAGGGATTGTGCGATGCGGATATGACCACGCCCGCGTCGAATTTCTGCGAACGCGCAAGGTAAGCCACTCCCGGAGTGGTAATAACCCCGGCGCTGCGAACTTCCACCTGGCACGACGAAAGGCCAAGGGCAACGCGATCAGCGATCCAGCGGCTGGATTCGCGCGTATCCTGCCCGATCACAACGCGCGGCTTAGGCTTGGTCTTGATCAAATCATGCCCGAGGGCGCGTCCGATCAGAAAAGTGCTCTCGGTGGTGAGCGGGAATTCTCCAGCCACGCCGCGAATCCCGTCGGTCCCGAAAAGTTGTCTAGTTTGAGAGGTCATTGCGATTGGGATGGCGGGGATAGAGCCGGCACTCGCTCCATAATAATCGTGATCGTCACCGGATGTGGATCGACAACGTGAATAAGCGGATCAGAAACATAAGCGTGCCGTGAGTAGCTTGTGCGATCGATCAATCCGCTGACGTCGATGGGATCGGTAATTGCGCTCTCAACGGCATCGACTGATTTTTTAGGCCCTGCGATCTCGACCGTGTCCGGATGCGATCTCACCTGAGCGATGGAGTACCCGGTGACAAATGTTCCAATGACGCGAGGGCGAACGGGGACTATTTTAGTCGCTCGCTTATCGAATAAAAGGTGGACCTGGCTGGGCACGATTTGCGCGGCCTGAAGCTTGTCCGGGAGACTCACCTGAGTTGTGTTCAAGTCGAAAGTATGTTCGCCCGGCTTTATTCCAGTGAGATCTATTTCCTCGTGAACGTCAGAGGCCTGCAGCCGCCTGACTAGTCGTTCCGGTCCGCGAACACGAATTTGGGCTGATGGAATGGTTTCCGAACTGATTTCAAGATCGTCGGGCATATTTTGAAAGACAATAGCAACGTTGAAGGCGGCTTCGGAAACCGGTTCGCTCGAAACTGCCAGCCACAGCCCGGTAGCAATGAGCAGTGAGATGACCTTTAGTCCAAGATTATGAACAATGTGCCGGCGGGCAAATTCGCGGGCGCTCATCGATCGCCTCCGCTTTTATGCTCGGATCGCAGAGGCATGTCATTGTCGACCTCATCCAAAATGCCGGCGCTGTCTGAAATGGGTGTGGGCAACGGAGTCGGGGGAACATAGCGACGCAATAATGTGCTCATGCGTTCGCGAAGCTGCTCGACTGTGAGGTCACGCTCAATATTTCCCGCGACGGCGAGACTAATGCTGCCGGTTTCTTCGGAGACGATGATCGAAATGGCGTCCGTCTCCTCGGTAATGCCGATGGCGGCGCGATGCCGGGTACCGAGCTGCGTAGACAACACCGGATTCATGGATAGCGGCAAAAAGCACGCGGCGGCAGCAACCCTGTCGCCCTGGATGATCACTGCGCCGTCGTGGAGCGGGGCGCTCGGGCGAAATAGTGTGGCCAGCAAATCGTAGGAAAGGTGAGCATCGAGAGTTACTCCGCTTTCGATGTAAGTCCGCAGGCCGATCTCACGCTGGATTACGATGAGCGCGCCGGTCTGGTTCTGCGAAAACAAATTCGCGGCCAGAGCAATGTCATCATAGGCATCAGCTTCCGCAGCGGCCGAACGCGCCAGCGTCATTCGCCTGCCGAGTCGGGCCAGCGCCTGGCGAATCTCTGGAACAAAAATTACGATCAGCGCGAAGACGGCATAGGGCAGCGCTCTTGAGATCAACCAATTTAAAGTGACCAGTTCGCCCATGCGGGACACATAAAAGGCGAGGGCAACAATCGAAAGACCGATCAGGATGAGGGCTGCGCGGGTGCCGCGAATGAGCGCCAGGAACTCATAAATCACAATAGCCACGAGCAGGATGTCGATGACCGAAATCACCGTCAGGTGCGCCCATGCTCCGGCGAGGTGAATCAAGGAGGCCCCTTTCAGCCCCGTGCAGGCAGGCTTGCAAAAATATTGTAATGCAGGGGTGAAAGCCGAGTGACTAGTGATTAGCGGCAGGTGGTCGGTAGTTCGTGCTGAGCGCGTTAAACGTTTAAGTAATTTTGAATGATGACAGGTGCCTGCGCGGCGCAATCCTAGTCACTCTTCTTCTCGATTTTTGCGGTGAGTGAACCGTGGGCAAGTCGCGCCGAAATTTCTTCTCCGATGTCGACCTGACTGGAGTCTTTCACCAGTTTTCCGGAGGAGTCAAAGACCAGGGCATAACCGCGCTCCAGAATTGCGACTGGAGAGAGGGCTTTTAATTGATGCCCGATTTGCTCAAGGCGGGAGCGGCGGCGCAGCAGGAGAGTTCGCACTGCCGAGGCGATGGCCGTCGTACGTGATGCAATGTCGCGACGCATCCCCGCCAGCACGCGTCGAGCGTCGTAATGCCGTACCGCCGCCGAGACCTGCTCCCACTTGCGGCGATGTTGCTCGATCAATTTGCGTTCGGCTTTTTCCAGGCGATAGAGAAGATCGTCGAGCCGCTGCTGGCGCTGATTGATCCCCTCCATCATGCGTGCAAATGCACCGTGCTGGGCAGCCTCGGTGAGCGTCTGCCTCGCCATAAGCAGGCGATAACGCATGGCGCGCGTAAGCCTTAAACGCAAAGCCCCGGCTTGTTCTTCAATCTCCTGACGCGAGCGGATAACCAGCTCGGCGGCGGCGGATGGCGTGGGCGCCCGCAGATCGGCTACGAAATCGATAATCGTGAAATCGGTTTCGTGGCCGACAGCAGAGATGGTTGGAATCGCCGAGTTCGCGATTACGCGCGCGAGGCCTTCGTGGTTAAAAGCAGCGAGGTCTTCGGCTGATCCTCCGCCACGAGCGATGATGATTACATCAACAGTTTTTGCGCGGTTGAAATGCTTGACACCGCTGCTGACCTCCGTGGCGGCGCTCTCGCCTTGCACTTGCGCCGGATAGATGAGCACGCTGGCGCTGTGATGGCGGCGGCGCAGAACGTTCAGAATGTCCCGCAAAGCGGCGCCTTGGGGTGAAGTCACAACTCCGATGCAGCGCGGCAACGCCGGAATTGCTTTCTTGCGCGCGGCATCGAAAAGGCCTGCAATTCGCCACGGCCTTCGAAGACCGTAACGCGCCCGCGGAGAATTACCTGCATCCCATCTTCAGGACGAAAACGCAGAAGACGTGCTTGAGAACGAAACATAACTGCGCGAATCTGAGAGTTTTCGTCTTTCAGCGTGAAATATAAATGGCCGGAGTCATGCGCCCGGAAATTCGAGATCTCACCTTCCACCCAGATGTCGCTGTATCCACGCTCTACCCGAGTGCGCACGGCCGCAACCAGATCGCGAACAAGCCACACCTTGCGCGCAGGCGCGGAGAAAGTGAGGCCGAGTTGGTCAGCGGAGCTCACTCACTGGAGTTTATCGAAATTCAATTGGAGACGGATAGGCAGGAAGCGCGCGGCAGAACTTTGAAGCGAGTGCGGCCAGGAGAAAATTTCAAGCGAGGTGGATTTGCGGCAGCTGAACCAGAGTACCAGTCGATCCGCCGGTCTGCTTTTGTTCGTTCACGAAATTGCAAACCAAGCGCAGCGCTTGCACTTCTTCCTGCAGGCGCTGCAACTCGGC
>QHZX01000146.1 GCA_003224835.1 Acidobacteriota bacterium
AATGTTTCGATCAGCCGATCATGCACTCGCCTATATTTTTCCGCAGGGAAAACATGCTGCCCGATGGGCAAGTAGTATCCGTCGCTATAGATGAGCTTGAAGGGAAGCATGTGAGCTTCATTAAAACATGTCATCCTGAGCGAAGTGAGCGTTCGCTGCGGACCGGTAAACGAAGTCGAAGGATCCCATGTAACTTTGAAGTATTTATTTCGCATCACGGTATTTCGCTGCGCAGCCAGCGTAGTCAAAATGCCTTGACTCGCCTCGCTTGATCCCAATCATCAATCGGGGTCCTTCGACTACTTAATCCAATTCGCGAGCGAATCGGATTTCTCCGCTCAGGATGCCAAGGTGCCTGGATTGTGCGAGTGGCGCAGAGATTATCGTTTCTTTGCGCCTGGCGGCGGTGCGGGCGGAAATGGGCGCCGGATCGGAACGATCGCACCTCGTGCAGGATCACTGGCGGCGTTCGCGCGCGAGAGAACTTCCTCCTGAATGTACTTCACAAAGTCCTGGATCTGCCGCTGCATCTCTTCCATGCGCTCGCGCATTTGCAGGATGATCGCCATCCCGCTGATGTTCACGCCCAGATCGCGGGCGAGATTGAGGATGAACTCCAGACGCTGGAGGTCTTCGTCGGTATAGAGGCGGGTGTTGCCTTCGGTGCGGGATGGCTTCAGCAGACCCTCACGTTCGTAGAGCCGCAAGGTCTGCGGATGAATTCCGTACATCTCTGCCACGGCCGAGATCATGTACGCGCCTTTGGAGCGGCGTTTAGTCATACGAGCAAATATTACATCAGGAAGGCGAAAGCCACGGATTAGCACGGATTCTCACGGATACGCAAAAGCCGCGAAAGCCGAGGCAGGTTTACTGAGCCGATTGTTCCTGTGGTATTGCCCATCCCGTCGGTTTGAGCACCTGCTTGAGAACATAAGCGAGCACCCCGGCACCGATGATGATTGCGCCGAAAGCGAATGAGCTCATCCCCGCCACTTGTTCGCTCTGGCTGCGGACAAGGTCAAAGCCGAGCAGAAGGACGGGGGCGACGCCGACCGCAACTGCTCCGAACAGGCCGCCGGGCACACGGAATGGACGTCTTAGCCGCGGCTCTCGCACTCGCAGCACCACCAACGCAGTGAACTCAAGCGCAAGGCTCAGGCCGTAGATAAGAATGTCGATCGTGACCAGCCGCTCAAAGCCTAGATTCAGGCAGGCGGCCCATCCGATTGCCAGTGCAATGATCGCAACCCATGGAGCGCGCCGACGATTCAGCTTGCCGAAGATGCTGGGTAACATTCCGTCCTGCGCCATGGCGAGAGGCAGGCGGGAGTAACTCATCACTAGAGCGTTGAACATGCCGAACGCGCTGAACATGCCTCCGACGACCAGGGCGATGCGCAGAGCTGGGCCGCCGAGCAGGCCGGCAATGTCGGCCCACGAGCCAGTCTCCCAAGAGCCGGCGGGAAGGTGAGTCATCCAAACCGCGGCAACGGGGATGATGTAGCTCAAGGCGACGATGGTCACAGCCGCGAGCATGGCGCGGGGATAAGTCCGTTGCGGTCGCTCAACTTCAGTGGCAATCGTGGACGCATTGTCCCATCCCATGTAGTTCCACATGCAGATGAGCAGACCGCCGATGAGGTCAACTTTCGAAGTTGTAGGCGTGGTCACGGCATGAAACAGGGCGCCGAATTTTAATGGTGAGAGAAGCACGACCAACAGAAACGGGGACGACAGCGCGAAGAATAGCCACAGAGAAGTGGTCGAGACCACTTTCACACCAGCAATGTTCAGCAATGAACAAATGATCACCACCGCCAGCGCGACCATCAGACCGCGGTGATTCAAGGCGAACCACGGAAACAGGCGCGTGAGATAAGCCACAAAAAGTGTCGGGTAAATCGCCATGTCGAAGATGGAAGCTGTAAGCGAGAGCCATGCTTCTTGAAATCCCCAGAAATTGCCCATGGCGCGACGCACCCAGGCGTAGTAGCCGCCTTCGAAGGGCAGCGCGCTCGAAAGTTCGCCGATCATGAAGGCCGTCGGCAGGCTCCAGAGCAGCGGCGTAAGTATGAGAAACAGGATGGCCCGGCCGTAACCGGCGCCATGCACGATGTCTTCAATACCATAAGTGCCGCCTGAGACCATGAAGAAGGTCGCAGCGACCAGAGGCCAGAGCGTCAGACGAGCGGATTTCTTTTTCTTAGGGGAAAGTAGAGTGGGCGAGAGGTGGGGACGTGGGGCGCTAGCTGTTGCCAATTGCTATGGCTTCCTCCTCGAACGACTCACTCTCAGCTGCTGCCAGTGGGCTGGACCGCTTGCGAAAATCCCGGTGCTTCCGATTCCAGGAATCGCGCTGAAGTTAGTTCGCAGAATTGAATTTACGGAAAATTTTGACAGATGCAAGAAGAATTTTGTGAATTTTGTCCCGGCAGAAAATGGACGGGCAGCTCTGAAAATACGTGAACAGCAGATTCCTCACCGCTCAATCAGTTCCGAAATGACAGTCTCGATGTCAGGATTAAAAAAATGTCATTCCGAGAACCTTTAGGTTCGAGGAACCTGCTTTTCCGGCGTGAACAGCAGATTCCTCACTGCTCAAGCAGCTCGGAATGACATCCGTCTTACACTCGCAACAGCTTCTACTTCCCCGCCATTTCCAGGCACTCTTCTAATACATCGATCGCGATGTCCGCCTGATCCTTGGTTGTTATCAGCGGGGGAGCGATGCGGATGGTGTTGGGGCCGGAGCCGAGGAAAAGAACGCCGCGCTCGAATGCCAGCTCCACTACGCGGTCTCGTTCAGCCGACGCCTGCTCTTTGGTCTCTTTGTTTTTGACCAGCTCGACACCAATCATCAGGCCGCGTCCGCGTACGTCACCGACCAGCTTGTGCTTCTTAGGCCAGTCCGCCATGCGGCGCTGCATGTGATTGCCGACTGCTTCGGTGTTGCCCAACAGGCCTTCACGCTCGATGACATCAAGCGTGGCCAGCGCTGAGGCAATACAAACCGGATTGCCGCCGAAGGTGGAAGCGTGTGATCCCGGAACCCAGTCCATGATCTCGGCTTTTGTGAGTGTGACAGACAGTGGCATGCCGGAAGCAATTCCTTTGGCCATGCAGACGATGTCTGGCTGCACGCCGGTGTGCTGGATGGCCCACCACTTTCCTGTGCGGCCAATGCCACTCTGGACTTCATCGGCCACGAGCAGAATGCCGTGCCGATCGCAGATGCGGCGTAGTTCCTGCATGAAAACCGTAGGTGCGGGGACGTATCCACCTTCGCCCTGCACTGGCTCAACGAAAATAGCCGCGACTTCCTCCGGCGGAAGTGTGGTCTTGAACAGTTTTTCTTCGATGTAGCGAGCACAGGCCAGGGCGTCCTGTTCGCCTTTGCGGTAGACGTCTGGATAAGCAACGTGGGTGACGCCGGGAACCAGCGGAGCGAAGCGGCGGCGTTGCTGTGGCTTTGAGGCGGTAAGAGACAGCGCTCCCATGGTGCGGCCATGGAATGCGCCGAAGAACGCGATGATGTTCTGCCGGCCGCTGTGATAACGCGCCAGCTTCAGCGCGCACTCAAT
>QHZX01000147.1 GCA_003224835.1 Acidobacteriota bacterium
CGGTAATCCCGAACATTGAAAATGGCGATGTCGGCGTCTTTTCCTGGCTCGATCGATCCCTTGGTGTCTTGGAGTTGGAGGGCACAGGCGGCGTTAATAGTCGAGGCAGCGATCGCCTCGGCGGGAGACATCTTCATCTGCGTGCAGGCGAGCGACAGAACAAACGGCATGCTCGCAATAGGAGACGAGCCGGGATTGAAGTCAGTCGCGAGGGCAAGCGCTACGCCACCATCAATTAATTTGCGTGCCGGCGGATAAAGTTCGAGTCCGAGAAAGTAGTTAGCTCCGGGAACCAGGGTTGCGACCGTGCTGCTTCGCGCCAAATTCGAGATGTCGGATTCATCGACGTGATCGACGTGATCGAGCGACACCGGATTCATGGCAAGCAGGTTTGCCAAAGGAGTGCGGGCGAGCTGCGAGACGTGCGCGCGAACCTGCAGTCCATTCTTTTTGGCGGCGGCAAAAATTTTGAGAGAATCTTGTTCGCTGAAAGCACCGCGATCACAGAACACATCGACGAACCGCGCCAGTTTGCGCTTGGCGACCTGCGGGATCATTTGCTCACAGATCAAATCGACATATTTCTGCGGTCGGTTTTTAAATTCAGCTGGGACAACGTGCGCGCCGAGCAAAGTAGGAATTACTGTGCCGGGCCATTGCATGGCAGCTAGTTGAATGGCTTCGAGCGATTTCAATTCCGAACCCAGCGACAGTCCATATCCTGACTTCGCCTCCACAGTGGTGGTGCCCTGCGCCATCATCTCTCGTAATGCCGAGAGGATTTTATTCGCCAGCTCAGCCTTATCCGCAGCGCGCACGGCCTCGATGCTGGAACGAATTCCGCCGCCGGCTTCTGCGATCTCCTCGTAACTCGCACCTGCAATTCGCTTCTCGAAGTCAACTAAGCGCGGCGAGACAAAGGCCGGATGTGTGTGGGAGTCGACGAATCCGGGCAAAACCACTTTGCCGCCGCAATCGATTTCAATCAGTTGCTTGCGATTCTTTTTGATCCATGGATCACGCATTGCTTCGCGCGTGGTTCCAATCGAAACGATTTTTCCTGCCACGCAGAGTACTGCGCCGTCTTCAATGATCCCGAACTGGTTAAGTTCAGGGCCGCGCCGTGGGCCGGTGTTGCCGGATGGTGAGCTGAGCGTAAGCAGCTGGCTTATGTTCAAGAGCAGCACGGGCTTGTCGGATTTGATTGATTGCCGTCTCAAATGTTGGCCTGGGCTCTCGATGCGTTAGGGAAGCTACTCTTTCGAGCGCCTAAGAATCATACAATCCCGCGTCGGAATGCAGAGAGTTTGCTGATTAGACGGGCTGGGCACTTGTACTTTTGAGCTGGATACTGCGGCGTGATGCGATGAATGCAGTTGCTGGCTCGTAATTGCCTTCTCTCGCAAATTCTTGCCGGGAAGTATCTCCGTAAACCAAAAAAAAACAGGGGCGCTCACGCCCCTGCTGTTTTAAGCAATACAGTTTCACTACTGCGGCGTGAAGCTGCCGATGAATGTGCCCCAGTTCGCATTGACTGTTCGCGGCGCATTCGGGATGTACTCGTTGCCCATCCAGATGGTGCCGTTCTCATCCGACACCGCGGCGGAGTAATCGCCCCAACGTCCGACGCGGTTGCTGGCCCCGAATTGCGCGTAGCCAGTGAATCCGTCGTCGGGCAATACGCCGGCGCCGGAAATCCGGATTGCGCCCGCGCCGTTCACGTCAATCGGCGCGTACCCAGTGCTCGGGAAGAAGTTCAGTCCCACTACGCTGAATGCCACCACGCCTCTTCCTTGATTGTTGACCGCCACCGACGGGAACACTACATTCTGCTGATAACGACCGTCGATTGCGATATAGCCCTGGTTGACCACCGAGGCCGATACTGCTCCCCCACTCAGCGCTGGGGAAAGGATGAACCAGGCTGCCGCCGCGCGCACCGGTCCGTTCTGCGTTTTTGCCGAGGTGCCCAGTGCGGTCCAGAGCTTGCCGTCCGCCAAGACAACCTGCTGCAAGCGGTCATCGTTCGCAGAGACCAGTTCTTCGTGGTCTTTAAAGGACATCCCCAGCGGGAATGGTCCGGGTTTCTGTTGTGCCTGTGGCGGAACGCCGTAAGATTGCGTATCCACTACAGCATTAACCAAGGAAAGGTTTGGTGAAGCAGTGTTCAGCGTATCGGTGCCGGTCAGCGCCCAGATCACGAGACGGTTATCCACAGTATTGGTGAAATCCAGCGAACTGAGGAAGTACTCCGTCTTGTTGGCGAAACTGCCGCCTGGCGGGACCGTCGCCGGTTGAATTGAGAAGGCGAACGGCATGCCCGCTTCCGTCAAATTGCTGAAGTGGACCCCGGTAATCGCGCCCGCACTCGCGCTTTCCAGCGCCGTCTTAGAGAAGGCATAGATGTTCGCCCCGCTAAAACGGAACGTCGAGAGACTGAACGCGTTGGTGCTGACGTAGAAGCCGTTTGCGTCGGCGCCGATCAGGGGTTGATCCCCAAAGCACGGACATGCTGCAAACGGACCGCCGTCATTGGTGACATCCAGGGTCAGGATGGTCCAGTTGCCGGTAGGATCGGGAGTCTGGCTCACCGCAATGTAAACATTTACCGGCACGATCAGCGCACCAGTATCTGATTTCTGGCTGAGCACCAACGCGGTCAGGAAAAATCGCTGCGTAGGCGCATCGAAGTATACCTTGGGATCCGTGGGTTCCGGTCCGAAGACGACTGGTTTTTTGCTGCGATCGATCTCCGGCGGCAGCCCGAGGAAACTACTCAATCCGACGGTTCCGGTCAGAGGTGTTCCCGAGGTGTTGAACACCCGCACGGCGTCATTCACCGCCTCTACGACGAAACCACCGCCCACCGCGAGTCCCTGATCGGGGGGCTCAAGGCTGAACTGGTTGCCGTTGTTGGAAAGCCGCTGGTCGCGATGCGAGATCGCGTTGAAGCCGGCAAATGCGTCTCCCCCAACCGTGGCGAACGCACTCCCGCTAGGGGTGGGCACATGCGCAGAAGATACGCGCGATGGCGAGATCGATCCTGTGATTTGCGGCTTGGTAAATTGCTCATCTACTTCTGGCCCGATGAAGACTTCATTCCCAACCTCTGCTGGCGCCGATCTGGGCTGAGCGGACAAATTGCTGGTCCCAACCACTCTGATCTGGCGGGTTGATCGATTCTGCGCGTACATTGCAGCCGTAAGACAGAGTACGACGAGGGCTGGCCCGATTAGTCGATCCAATCGCATCATGACTACTCCTTATGTATTTGTGAGAATTTATGTCTAGGGTGAAGATTTACGGAGCGGGACAGCAGTGCAAATTCCTGACATCAGCACTCTGAATTCTTAATCCTACCTTTGTCAGCAGCCCAGCAAGCCACCCGGAAATCATTAGCCCTTCCGGTCAAACCCAAACAGGGTAGCAGGGAAATCGGCTTCCAGCAAGGCTTTTGAGGGTGGCACCCAGGAAAGTTCCACCTGCCGAGGTCCGGCGCCGAACGGGAAATTTTCGTTGCAAGCCGCAAATTTATTTCAGTTCGTCACAACAATGGTAATGCCCTTTCCTTCGGCGAATTTTTTAGCGTCCTCATATCCAGCGTCGGCGTGACGAATGATGCCGATGCCCGGATCTGTGGTCAGGACTCGCTCGATGCGCTTCGCCATCTCCTCGGTTCCATCGGCGACTGTCACCTGACCGGCGTGGAGCGAGTAGCCAACTCCCACTCCGCCGCCATTGTGTATCGAGACCCAGGATGCCCCGGCCGCGGTGTTCAGCAGGGCATTCAGCAGCGGCCAGTCGGCGACTGCGTCGCTGCCATCTTTCATACTTTCAGTCTCGCGGAAGGGTGAGGCAACCGAGCCACAATCCAGGTGATCGCGCCCCATCACGATGGGAGCTTTGATCTTCCCTTTTTTAACTAGATCGTTAATCGCGAGGCCGAACTGCGCGCGTTCCCCATATCCGAGCCAGCAGATTCGCGCCGGCAATCCCTGGAACTTAATGCGCTTGCGCGCGAGGTCGATCCAGCGACGGAGAATGCGGTTGTCAGGGAAGAGTTCGAGGACGAGATCGTCTGTAACGTGAATGTCAGATGGTTCTCCAGAAAGCGCGACCCAGCGGAACGGACCGCGTCCTTCGCAAAAAAGGGGACGAATATACGCGGGTACGAAGCCGGGGAAGGCATAGGCATTCTTTACACCTTGTTGGAACGCGAACGTGCGAATGTTGTTGCCGTAATCGAAAGTGATCGAGCCCATTTTCTGCAGACGCAGCATGCCTTCGACGTGGCAGGCGATTGCGTCCAGAGATTTTTCTTCGTAGCCTCTCGGGTCGCGCTTTCGTAACTCAAGAGCTTCATCGAGCGTCATTCCATTTGGAACGTAACCGTTCAAGGGATCGTGGGCAGAGGTCTGATCAGTGAGAATGTCGGGAACGATTCCGCGATTAGCCAGTTCGGGAATGATGTCGGCGCAATTGCCCACCAGCCCTACCGAAACATTTTCTTTTTTACGGATGGCGTTCTTGAGAATTCGCAACGCCTCATCAAGCGTAGTGACCATGAAATCGCAGTAGCCGGTCTTGAGACGTTTCTTAATGCGATCAGGATCAACGTCAATTCCGAGGAATGCTGCGCCGGTCATGGTTGCAGCGAGCGGCTGAGCTCCGCCCATACCACCCATTCCACCGCTAACGATGAGCTTTCCGGCGAGGTCGCCGCCAAAATGTTTTTCGCCTGCGGCCGAGAACGTCTCGAAGGTGCCCTGGACTATTCCTTGCGATCCGATATAAATCCAAGAGCCGGCGGTCATCTGGCCATACATCATTAAGCCGGCGCGTTCGAGTTCGTTGAATTTCTCCCAGTTCGACCAATGCCCGACCAGATTCGAGTTTGCGATCAGAACACGCGGCGAATATTCGTGTGTCTTGAAAACACCCACGGGCTTGCCCGATTGGACAAGCAAAGTTTCATCGTCGGCAAGTTGCTTCAACGATCGAACGATCGCGTGATAGCAATCCCAATTGCGCGCTGCCTTGCCGGTTCCGCCATAGACCACGAGATCGCGCGGACGCTCGCCCACTTCTTCGTCGAGATTATTCATCAACATGCGCATCGCGGCTTCTTGTTGCCATCCCTTGCAGGAGAGCGTGCCGCCACGGGGAGCGCGAAGGGGAGTATAGGCGGGGGCTTCGGTTTCGACCGGCATACGAAGATGGTATTGCTAAATGAGCTGGGGATTCAAACGGGGCTTGTTGATTGCATACCCAGCACCCCCCAAAGCAGGTTCCTCACTGCTGAAGCAGTTCGGAATGACAGAGGTTAAGGGTGATAACTGATTCAGAGGTGGAATAAAAAATTTTGCATAGCCAGCGCCGGCAAAAAGCAGGTTCCTCACTGCTGAAGCAGTTCGGAATGACAGAGGTTAAGGGTGATAACTCATATCAGAGGTGGAACGGAAAATTTGCATAGCTAGCGACACCCAAAAGCAGGTTCCTCACTGCTGAAGCAGTTCGGAATGACAGACGTTAAGAGTGATTGCTGATATCAGAGGCGAACGAGAAATTTAGTACTGGCTGTATGCGACGCCATCGGTCCCGATGTCATTGGACGAGCTGTTTACGTCGTCGATGCCACCCTGATCTTGCTCATCGGGCGAC
>QHZX01000148.1 GCA_003224835.1 Acidobacteriota bacterium
CAATCGCCGCGGTTAATTGTGCATCGGCCGGCAACTGGCCAAAATTAAATACAGCATAGTTAGCGAGTGGAAGGGTAGGAACACCGACTCGCGCATCCGTATTTTCCTCAATCAAACGCTGGAGCGTGTTCCCCGCCAGCTGCGATGTCCAGTTCTGATCGAACCATTGCTCGAATGCGCCGCCCTGATATGTCCAGCCATCGTGGTAATTGCTCGCGGTCACATTCGGCGCGATCCCCGCCAGGTGCGGAGGCTTCGCAATCGCGGCTTGCATCTGCGTTGCTCCAACATACGAAGCGCCGATCATTCCAACTTTGCCGTCGGAATAAGGCAGCGCTGCCGCCCATTCGACAGTGTCGTAGCCGTCCGCCTGCTCATGGCGGAAGGGATACCATTCGCCTTCCGATGTGTACCGCCCGCGCACGTCCTGAATAATGACGACGTATCCACGCGGCACCATCTTGAAAACCGGCGACACAGCCCAGCTGACGTTCTTGTCGTAAGGCGTTCGCATCAAGATCACGGGAAATTTCTCGCTCGTCGAAGACTTGGGGCGGTAGATGTCGGCGTAAAGCGTGACCCCATCACGCGTCTTCATCGGCACGTCATGCTGGATGATGATGTCGGAGGGCGCTGGTGGTTCTTGCGCGCTCAGCCGTTGCGAAAAACTGAGCAGGGTGAGGGACAACCCTAAAACGGATGCGAACAGCGATGGCACAGCCGCGTGGCTGAGTCTCATGCGTAAGGTCTCCTGCCGCGAGGCGGTCAGGAAACCTGCCCCATGCGGCGGAGGCAATTATTTTTCATTTCGAGCGCCAACGCAAGCCGGTTCTCGGTATCAGCGCCACAAAGTGTTTCAAAGCTGCTAATCCACAACAAACTCTGCTGTGCGCACGGTCGAGACGTTACCGGCTGAATCCAATCCTTTCATTTCGACTCGATATGTACCCGGGTCAAGCTTATCCACCGGAACTCGCAGACCCATGGGGACCACCGGATTTCCTGGCCGGATTGCGTCTTCAGTTTTCCTTATGCCGGCATCCAGCTTCGCCGTTCCGCTCTTAACCTCGACAATCTTGAACTCGAGGGCAACTTGCGGTGGATTCGGTCCGGTCAGGAGAGGCTCATATATTTCGAGATATAGCATCGCCGGATCGGTCTTTTTGAAATGATAGTCAGCTGCTGGCACAATCTGTACCCCTCGATAGACCAGCGGAACATTTCCCTGCATAAGGTCGGCGTCCAAACCCTGCTCCAATTCGGAAATCGGATGAGCTTCCTTGCTCAATGCCAGGCCGCTCAGGCCAAAGTGCTTGCCATCGTATGAATCCACTGCCAGCGCAGCCTGGAGTTTCCCGAAACTCTCTCCTCCAGAACTGAAAACCACAGATAATTGGTATTGACCCGAACCTATGTCGAATTGGTTTTCATACACAAATGGCTTCTTATTGAATTCCTCGAGCTCCTTCTTTTCAAATTCCAGATGCACAGTGTCGCTGAAGCGCGCGGCTTCCGTGCCGTCCGGCTTGGTCGCAATTCCCAATACGTTCATCTCCGATCGAAATTTTCCTTTTTCTTTCTGGAACTTAATTGAGTTCGAAGGCATTTCCATCGCCAGGCTGACCCGGGCCACATTGGCCGCGGTAAAGAAAAATGGAGCTTCCATGGATCCGATAATGTTGCCAGCCTGACCGCTGCTGGCGTGGTTCTCTAACTCGCGCTCGATTGGCTTTCCAGCCAGCAGGTCGACTGGCTTAACGTTGCAATATCCGCTGCGTGAGCGGACAACGGTCTTGCTCTCGTCCACCTTCACTTTTATGGTGTGGCAACTTCCATCCGTCGAATCAGGAGGCGTGTATCCGAGAATGTAGTATTCGTCTTGCTCTTTGGCGATGCGTTCCATGCCGCCGAGTAAATCATTCGAGTCGTGAATGACAAACCCGCCGGTCCCCTCGGCCAGAGCGTACAGCACCTGCTGGTTGGTCGAGGAACTCTCCGGAAACTGCGGAATAATATTTCGCGGTTGAGAATTAGGATTGTTGTAAAACGAATTTGCCGGCGAATAGCCGGATCCAACACCTCCGTGTCCGCCCGTCCCGCCGGTTCCGTGTCCACCGCCGCCAGTACCACCATGTCCACCACCACCCGTTCCGCCGCCATGTCCACCGCCGCCACCGGCGCCACCTCCGCCGTGGCCGCCACCTCCACCTGTTCCGCCGCCTCCACCTCCACCGGGACGCCCGCCGCCACCACCAGTATGTTGCACGAATACCAGATGTGGTACGGATCCTGCGCCTTCCACTGAGTTAAATGTTGCGGTCTTCAACTGGCCCGTCCCAGTGAAGACTGGATTGCTCAGGCGCGCTCCCGAAGCGGGTTTCATTCCAAGAACCACCAAGCCACGCACATCGATGGGATAGACCGCTACATTTGCCTTATTGCATGCGTCAATGACGGCACTCAATTCCGATTGCCGCTCCGGCGTCAATGGGAAACCTGAAGTGAGCAGCACCAGGCTCTTGCGTCCGGGGACGCCCGCCAGATTCTTTGCCAGATCACGCACCGCCCACAACATGCTGCGTGCTCCGAAATCCGCTTCCGCGCTCAAAATCGGAGGAGCGCCCAATGACGCAACTTCCCCGTTCGGCGAAACAGTTGCAAACTTTGTCCCCGCCACTACCTTCTTCAAACGGTCGGTGTCTGCAGTAAAGTTTTGTGTCACCCGCAGCGTGCCGCCAAAATCCACTACCGCCATCAATCGATTCTGCCCAGCGTTGGCATCGATGAATTTCGCGGCCGCCTGCCGGGCAGCGGCCTGGTCGCCAAACTCCATTGTCGAGTTATCAAAGAACAGCACCAGATAATGTTTCGTAGTCTTGTTCGGAGAGGCGTTGCCGGATTCGTAAGAAAAACTTTTTACTTCCTGTTCCTTATTGTCTTCCCACACCCGAAACTTCTTTTGTGTCAGATCGCGAATGTAGTTGCCCTTTTTGTCGGTGACGATCGAATCCACCAGCACGAGTTTCGTTTGCGCCTTAAAGACCGTACCTTGTGCTGCCGGCTCGGATGCCGCCGCGGGCTCTTGTGCCGCCGGCACTTGTCCTGCTGGCTGCTCCGTGGTTCCTGCTTCTCCAGCGGCTTCCTGTGCATGTACCGCGGGCGTCCCCGCGCTGGCGTACCATGCTGCTATTGCGACCGCCAAACAAATCGTCGCGACCCAAAGCAACAAACCACGGTTCCTCATAGAGCACCTCAACTTCACGGAATTTGAATAGCGCCATTCTCTGCCGCAATCTGCCCCTCGGCATCGCGTACCACCAGGCGCACCAAATAGCTGCCCGGTTTCACATCAAAATTGGTTTTTACGTTCAGGCCCGGACCCATTTGGTTGGCCAGGGTCTCGTCTTTCAAATGCATTTGCAAAGTTTTTGCAATCCCTGTCACCAGATTTCCGTTCCTCACATCAATATGCGCCAGCACTGTGAGCTTTGCCTCTCCTGCGCTAGGTTTGAAAAATTGTGTATGCAGATCGATTGGCAGATCGTGCATCTCTTCCTGCGAAAACAGCGCATCCTCAATTTCTTGTTTTGCTTCCTGCTCAGGACCAGAAGCCTGCTTTGGCGCAAGATAACCTCGCCTCGCCTGCACCGAGTATTTTTCCGCTGTGCGTAGCGTCACTTTTAAATTGTGAAATCGGCCATTCAGTTTCACGTTCTGCGGCGAAAAAGCCAGCACATAGTAGTACTCAGGTGTGGAGGCCACGCGGCGGAAGCCTTGTGCCAAATCATTGTTGTTCTGAAAAAACTCTCCCCCGGTTGCGTCCGCTAACTCCGCCATGACGTCCGCATCGGCGGACGCGCTTGCAATCCGATACAGCTCTTCTATCCCAGCAACCGCGGTGTTCCGCTGGATCCGCTGGCTGATGTCGCCTCCGGGTACCACCACGTACAAACCTCGCGCATCGATTGCGCTCATAGTAATGTTCGCGCGGGTCGCGCGGTCGATAAGATTGTCCAAATCGTATTCCTGCTGCGGAGTTATGAATCCCGGCGAAACCAGAACCATGCAGCGTTGCCCCGGCACACCCGACATCCTCCGAACCACATCTTTGAGGGAGGTCAGAGCCAGGTGTGTTTCCGCCTCGCCTTCCGTCAACCCTTGTGCGGCGGCCATTTGTGCCATGGACTGCGCCTGACTTTGATACTTTGGATCATCGTTGAACTGACAATCCAAAACATCGGCCGTTACGGCCGTCAGCGCCTGGGGATCATTCTTGTTTTGGATCAGGTCCGCAATGTAATAGCCCATCTTTGGACAATCGTTCACTCGGCCGACACTGATCGGACGCGGCATCAGCCGCCTCAGCGCATCGCGCAACTTAGCTCGATCGTCTGTAAAATCAAGATTATTCTGGCCCGAGATGGTAAAGATTGCAGCGCGATCGGTTGGCTGTAATGTCGCCAGATTTTTTTCCGCGGCTTCCCGCGCTCGCGCGAGATCGCTGAATTCCAAGTGCACATCGTCAAAAACGTAAGCGACGTAGCGTTCAGAAATGTCAGGTGGGGGCGAAGAGGTAGTCTCGGTCGCAACCGATGAACCAACAGGCCTTGAAGTTTGCTCTTCCCGTTGAACCTGTAAGCCAGGTCGTTGCACGCTGAACTTAGTTATAACCTGCGGCTTGCGATCGTCGAACAGCTGAAAATCTTCTTTGTGGAGAGCGCCGATCGTCTTGCCCTGTGAGTCGCGTACTACCACGTGCACTTCCACCAATCTTACGTTGACCTTAAAATTGGCCGCCTCATCCTGCGATGTCATCTCCGGCGTGTTTCCCGCACTGTCCGGCTTTTCAGCGATGGGAGATTGTTGTGCTGGCGTTCCGGGCGAGGGTGTTGCACCGCCCTTTTCTTGGACTAGTCCTGCGAGTGCGCCCAGGCTCGCTACCAGCATCGCGCAAACCAGCAATATCCCGCGTTTCCGTTTGGCTGGCTGCATAGCGAACCCCGCAAGTACTAACCTGCGCCCGTATTCTACTCTCAAACATCGGACTAGGTGCTTATTTGGGTACAGACGCGACCGCGGCCATCTGCGGGAGCAATCAGGCCTGAATACCAAAATAACCTGATGCCAGTCATCTCCACTGGAAACACTGAAAAGCGGCGTTCAGCACGCCAATTTGGGAGATTTGTCATCGTTGTTGACCCCACAACCTGTACAACACCCAAGCACCTGAATTCATCAAAAGGCCGCATGTTCAGAGTTCTCGGTGTCCTCACACTTGCTTTGTTCATAGTGTTGGCGGGCTGCGGAGGTTTGACCGGAAGTAAGCGCCACGATCCTCCTCCGCCTCCGTCGGGGGGAATTACCGCCGTCAACCACATCATTTACCTGTTACAGGAGAATCGCTCGTTTGATCAGTACTTTGGACAGCTGAATGCCTATCGCCAGAGTCAGGGCCTAAGCACCGATGTCGATGTCACTCCGGCGAATGCGTCGCAACTGAGCTATGATCACTCGACCAAATTCACTCCGTTTCACATGAATTCCCAGTGCGTGGAAGAGATGAGCTCGTACTGGAACGAGAGCCATAACGACTGGAACCATTTCGCTCCGACTACAGCAACTCCCTTGATGGATGGTTTTGCCAACTCAGCAGGTGGCGACTCGCGACACAGCAATCCTCCGGGCTTCGACATCAATGGTCGACGCGTCATGGGATATTACGAGGATATAGATTTGCCCTACTACTATTTCATGGCAAGTCAGTTCGCCATATCTGACCACTGGTTTTCGCCCATCATGACGAACACTCCGGCCAATCGCATGTATGCTATGGCGGGCACATCGCACGGCGTGGTGAATAAGCCTGTCGGGCAATTAAATATTCCAACGATTTTCGATGAATTGCAGGCTGCCAAGATCACTTGGAAGAACTACGTTCCAGACTTTCCCAACGGCAGCTCGCTCAAAGCATTTGCCGCGTATACCAAGTACCTAGACACGAACATCGTTCCCATGTCTCAGTACTTTAAGGATTTAAAAAAGGGCAAGCTCCCTCAAGTTGTGTTTATCGATCGAGATTCGCATGATGGATTGGATGAACATCCAGGCGTCGGCATCAGCGTTCAAAAAGGGGCGGCCTATGTGAAGGGCATCATTGACGCGCTAATGCAAAGCTCGGCATGGAAAGATTCGGTTTTCTTCTTGACCTACGATGAAGCCGGTGGCGCTTACGATCATGAGCCGCCGATCTCAATGCCTTCGCCGGATGGGATTCCGCCCGTGCTTGGGCCCAACGATACCTGCACTACCACAAACGGCCCAATGTGCGAGTTCACCTACACTGGCTTCAGGCTGCCTAATATCGTGATCTCGCCATTTGCTAAAGAGCATTACGTCGATCACACGCCAATGGATACAACTGCAATTCTGCGTTTTAT
>QHZX01000343.1:0-12663 GCA_003224835.1 Acidobacteriota bacterium
AATGTGGGACCCATTGGTTTGCACCCGGTGGCGAACGACCCGCGACTCACTAGCGACACTCAATTTACGGTCAGCGTCACTTCTTTGGCGGCCCCAGAGAAAGCCCGCAAGGCATTTAACAAGGGCGAGCAAGAGCAACGGAAGGGAAAGCTGCAAGCTGCATGCGACTATTTTAAAAACGCCATTGCGGTATATCCGCGTTACGCCCTCGCGTGGCTGGAACTTGGAAGGGTGCAGGCGCGGCAAAATAGTCTTATCGAGGCCCATGATTCTTTTCGCCAGGCCGTAACGCAAGATGCAAAACTGACGGATGGCTACATTGAATTAGCCCATGTTGCAGCACGGCAGCAGAACTGGAAAGAATTGGCTGAAGTAACTGACAACCTCGTCCAACGGTCGCCCGATTCTTCCCCCGAATACTGGTTGTTGAATGCGGCTGCGCATTATAACCTGGGTGAATTGAAACAAGCTGAAAGCGGCATCGAACGCGGTCTTCGGCTCGATCCAAGACATCAGCTTCCGCAGATGGAATATTTATACGGGCTGATCCTGGGGAAGAACAAAGACTACAAATCAGCGGCGGATCACATCAGCAACTACTTGCGGCTGGCGCCTGATTCGAAAGATGCTGCGAGTGCAAGGCAAGCCCTGGCCTTGTTCCAGCAGGACGCATCGCTCGCCGAAACCGAGCAGCATTGATAACTCAATTCCCGCCGCCCCGCCTGAACCGGCGTACAGTCTTGCCCCGATCCATTGAGAGCAGCTTCTTCGGCACAATAGTAAAAACCAGGAGGCATGATGGCTGACAACAAGAATTTGCAAGGGATGCGCGTAGCAATACTTGCGACTGATGGCGTGGAGCATGTCGAGCTGCGCGAGCCGCGCAAGGCGCTGGATGCGGCTGGGGCCACTACTACTTTGTTTGCGCCTAAAGCCGGGCAAATTATCTCGATGAATCACATGGATAAGGCGGACAACTTTGATGTCGACAGCACGTTAGAGCAGGCAGATGCGAGTGAATTCGATGCGGTACTCCTGCCTGGAGGCGCTCTTAACGCAGACACTCTAAGGGTGCATCCGCGGGCACAGCAATTCGTTCGCGACATGGATGAAGCTGGTAAACCGCTGGCTGTGATCTGCCATGCGCCGTGGTTGCTGGTCTCTGCCGGCCTGGTTCGAGGACGCACGCTGACGGGTTATCACACCATTCAAGACGATATTCGAAATGCGGGAGGAAAGTGGCAGGATGCAGAAGTCGTTCGCGACAAAAACTGGGTTACGAGCCGGCAGCCCTCAGACCTCCCGGCGTTTAATCGTGTGCTGATCGAGCTATTTGCCGAGCACCGCGAAACCATGGCCGAGCGCACCCGCCGGGTGGCATAATGCCTGGAAACCGTTGATAGTAGCACGATTCCTGTAGGAAATTGCAAGTAAGCCAAGGTCTCACTTTTCTGCCGCGCCGCGCTTCGGCGATCAGTGTGCATAAATCCGCGCGCAGCGCGAAAGGAGTGCAGAACCTGCTGCAGTTCGAGTGCTTTATAGAGAATGAAATTGGCCCCGGCTTCAAATGCGCTACCCACAGGGGTTGCGGCGCCTATCATCCCAAACACCACTGGCCGCTGTCTTTCCGGCAAGGCCCGTGCCATCCTGGTAACGCACACCGCATCCGGCAAATCGAAATCAATGATCAAAGCTGAATGGTGCTCACAGGCCAGAATTTCCAAAGTCTCAGACACAGATGCAAGTACACGATATTCGATTCCCAGCTCAGCAAAGGCGGAAACTAAAACCTTCACGGCGCTCTGGCTGCGGGACATCACTAGAGCATTGATTCCCATAAACGCAGCTTAGGCCCATACCAGACCCCATGAAAGATATCGGCTGTAACCCGAGCAGTGTTACCAGGCAGAAGTGGCAGTAAAAAAGTCGTCTCGGTAAAGGCGGCTACTATCAACGGTTTCCAGGCATTATGCCACCCGGCGGGTGCGCTCGGCCATGGTTTCGCGGTGCTCGGCAAATAGCTCGATCAGCACACGATTAAACGCCGGGAGGTCTGAGGGCTGCCGGCTCGTAACCCAGTTTTTGTCGCGAACGACTTCTGCATCCTGCCACTTTTGCCTGGTAACACTGCTCGGGTTACAGCCGATATCTTTCATGGGGTCTGGTATGGGCCTAAGCTGCGTTTATGGGAATCAATGCTCTAGTGATGTCCCGCAGCCAGAGCGCCGTGAAGGTTTTAGTTTCCGCCTTTGCTGAGCTGGGAATCGAATATCGTGTACTTGCATCTGTGTCTGAGACTTTGGAAATTCTGGCCTGTGAGCACCATTCAGCTTTGATCATTGATTTCGATTTGCCGGATGCGGTGTGCGTTACCAGGATGGCACGGGCCTTGCCGGAAAGACAGCGGCCAGTGGTGTTTGGGATGATAGGCGCCGCAACCCCTGTGGGTAGCGCATTTGAAGCCGGGGCCAATTTCATTCTCTATAAAGCACTCGAACTGCAGCAGGTTCTGCACTCCTTTCGCGCTGCGCGCGGATTTATGCACACTGATCGCCGAAGCGCGGCGCGGCAGAAAAGTGAGACCTTGGCTTACTTGCAATTTCCTACAGGAATCGTTCCCGCGCTGGTGCTGGAGATAACCGAACAAGGGCTCTCGCTGCAGGCTGCGGAAGGGTTGACCCCGTTGCGCGGAGTGCCGTTGCGTTTTCTACTTCCCGGGACATCGCAGGTTATACAAGCCACCGGAGATTTCATCTGGGCTGACGGGAACGGCCGTGCGGGATTATTCTTCAGTAAGATCGCCCCAGCGTGCAGGCGCGATCTACAGGTCTGGCTCCAGAAAAGTGCGGCAAAACGGTCAGAGGCAGTTCGTGTTCTGCTCGAGCCGCAACTTAATGGCCGAGCTGCGGCAGCGACCAACTGAAGTTGTAACTACTAAACCAACCAACAAATAATGCTGCTTAAGGCTGCTTCCCAGCCGGAGAAGCAGCTTCTCCCATTTGTGGCGGAGGCGGGGGGATAGTGATATCAATTTCCTTTACCGGTCCGAGTGATGAAAGCGGTTTATCGAAATCAGCCGGATTCCCAACCACCAGCACAGCCAATCGATCCTTGTGAACGTACTTGGGAATAATGCGCGCCACGTCTGCAGTCGTCACTTTCTCAATCCCCGCGCGATACCGTTCTAAAAAATCTGGCGGATACCCGTAGAACTCGTACGCCATGCGCTCGCGCAGAACCTTATCTGGAGTGTCGAAATTGAAAACAAAAGCATTCAGGATCGAGTCCTTGGCGCGCGTTAATTCGTCATTCGTGATTGGTTTCGTACTTAGCTCATCAATCTGAGCGTACAGGCCCTGTATGGCTTCGATGCTAGTGCTGCTTTTCGTGCCCAATGCAAACTGCTCGGCTCCAGGATGGTCGAACCGTGTACCGATGCCGCCGCCAACCGAGTAAGCAAGCCCCTGCGCCGTACGAAGGCTCTGCGTCAGTCGTGATGCAAATCCTCCGGTGAAGACTTCATTGAACACTTCGATCGGATAATAGTCGGGACTGTTGCGCGTTGTTCCCAGGCCAACCAGTCGAACGTTGCTCTGGTTTACATCTTCCTTTTTGATCAGATAATAGCCGGGCTTCGCCGGTTCAAAGTGAAGTTCTGGGGCCTTGGAAGGCGGTCCTTTTTGCCAATCTCTAAATGCCTTGCGCAGTGTAGCTTCCATCTGCGCGGAATCGAAATCACCGACGATTCCAATAATTATGTTGTTGGGATGTACGTAATTCTGGTGCCAATCCATCAAGTCTTGTCGCGTGACTGCGGCTACGGTCGCGTACTCGGGAGTACGGGCATAGGGATTCTTGGGCCCATAGGCCAACTTGATTGCCTCCCGATGTGCGATGTCGCTGATTTCGTCATTGCGGCGTGAAATTGCGTCGAAGGCCTGCCGCTTGGCGAGATCCAACTTTTCATCGCGAAATTCGGGTGCGCGCAAGATTTCATCGAATATCTTGAAAACATCGTTGAAGTCCTGTTTGAGGCAGGAAAGTGAAACCGTCGTGGAGTCCTCGCTGGCGCCGGTTTCAACCTTCGCGGCGCGTATCTCGAGATAATCATCAAGTTGGTCGCCGGTTTGGGTTTTGGTGCCGCTGGTGCGCCAGACTTCGCTGTAAAGGGAGACCAGGCCCGCCTTAGCGTCGGGCTCTGAACGCGATCCACCGCGAACGCGAGCCACACCATCGATTGTTGGCAGCTCATGGTCTTCCTGAAGAAAGATCACCATACCGTTAGGCAGCGCAATGCGCTTTGGTTCTTGAGGATGGAATGCCGGAAGGGGCGGGATGGGGATTTTTGCCCACGGTTCCTGCGCAGTCAAACCTGGCGCGAAGGCCAAACACAGCGCGGAAACAAATGCGAGCTTGCTGGCTCTAGAGGCGTTCATTGCGCACCTCCGTTTGCAGCTGGAGCATTTTCGATGACGCCCACCGTCCGATTAGTCGGAACGAACACCTGATTAGCCACCCGCCGAATATCGGCTTTGGTAACGGCGTTAATTCGATCGACCGAGCGGAACAGCTCCCGCCAATCGCCATACAGGGTCTGGTACACCGCAAGATTTTGGGCGAGTCCCTCATTGCTGTCGAGACTTCGAATCAGGTTGGCCTTGGCCCGCGTCTTCACCATTTTGAGTTCTTCGTCGGTGATATCTTCTTTCTTCAATCGGTCAATCTCCACGTGGATCGCATCCCCAACCTCCTCCGGCTTATGTCCCGGCATCGGCAGAGCAAAGAAATAAAAAATATGCGGATACTTCACGCCGGGATAGCCGGTCCCGCCTTCAGCCTCAGAGGCAATTTTCTTGTCCCGAACCAGCCCGCGATACAAGCGTGAAGTCCTGCCCTCGGAAAGCAAATCTGCCAATGCGTCATACACCGCGTCATCCTTGTCCCGATAATCGGGCCGATGATACCCCTCGAGGTAGACCGGCTGCGAGGCCTCAGTTAGAATCACGCGCCGCTCGGCATTCTGCGGTGGTTCGTTTGTGGTGCGCTCGTCGGGCTTGTCGCGCGATGGGAGGGCTCCAAAGTATTTCTCGATGACGGACATCGTCTGGGCGGGGTTAACATCGCCCACTACAGCAACTACCATGTTCGAAGGAATGTAGTAGGTGTTAAAAAAGTTCTGCGCGTCGGTGGCTGAGAAGCTGTTCAGGTCCGACATGTATCCGACGCCAGGCCGGTGATACGGATGAGCCGCAAAAGCTTCCGCGACGAACTGCTCAAGCAATCGGCCAATGGGGTTGCTGTCGGTGCGCATGCGCCGTTCTTCAACGACAACATCACGCTCTTTGTAAAACTCCCGGAATACGGGATGCGAGTAGCGTTCGGACTCCAGATACCCCCACAGCTCCAGCCGGTTTACTGGAAATGAGTAAAAGTACGCCGTTTGGTCCCCGGCTGTGAACGCGTTCATGCCTTCGCCGCCATTGCGTTCGATGATCTCGCCGAATTGATTCGGGATCACATACTGCTGTGCTTCTTTGACGGTCTGCTGCCAAGCGGCTTGCAGTTGCTTGAGCTTCTGTTCGTGTCGGCCCACGTGTTTGTCCCGCTCATGAATGTAGGCAGCGTAGGCCTCCTCGACTTTTTGCAAGGCTACTTTCTCCGCGGCATAGTTCTTGGTGCCGATCTTGTCCGTCCCTTTGAATGCCATGTGCTCAAACATGTGCGCCAGACCAGTCTTACCCATTGGGTCTTGCACCGATCCAACGTCAACATTGGTGAAGAATGAAAACACCGGCGCACTATCGGGCCGCCGACAGACAAGAGCAGTAAGCCCGTTCGGCTGCGTCTTTACGGTGACACGTTGTTCGAAGGAGGCGAGGTCTTGGGCGGAACAGAACGTGGCAAAAACCAGGACTACGGTTACTAATTTGAGCGCGCGAGACATCGAACCTCCAGGTGGAGCGTAGCTGAGGAGCAATTTGTTATGGACGTGAAACTCGATTTGAAGTGAGCGGCGGGGATTTTGTCAAACGCGCCGCGTCAAAGGAACGCAATCCCGGGTGCCCCAAGCGGGAAAGATATAAGCGATTGACAAGAGTTAAGCACGTCTTGCCTTGATGAACCGTTACAGTCTTCATTAGCTAAGTTATGTTAGCTAATTGATTAAGGATCCCTTTGATCGCATGTTGATTGCGCAAGCGCAGGCGGAAAATCTCGCTATAGTCAGTAACGATTCCGTTTTTGATCGCTATGGCGTAAGCAGAATCTGGTAAGTTCCCATTCGGCCCCGTTTTTTCGCCCTCCACTGCTAATTCCCAATGATACTTAGACTTACGTTGACCGGAGCGGTACTTTCGGCTAACCTTTTAGCAATCCATAAAAGGAAAAGTGTATCCTTAACAACAGGGAGAATACGTGTCAGAGAGCCAAAAAAGTCTGCTTTTGCTGAAACCTCGTGGGTTCTGCGCCGGAGTGGTGCGTGCCATCGATATTGTCCGCATCGCGCTCGAAGCCTTTGGGCCGCCTATCTATGTCCGTAAGGAGATCGTCCACAATCGTTTTGTGGTTGAGGAACTGCAAGGCAAAGGCGCCATTTTTGTCGATTCGGTCGACGAGGTCCCTAATGGTGAACGCGTGATTTACAGCGCTCACGGCGTTTCTCCGGAAGTCCGCAGTGCCAGCAAAGAGCGCGGGCTGCGAGTCATTGACGCAACCTGTCCGTTGGTCACCAAGGTCCACGTTGAGGCGGTGAAGTTCGCCAAGGAAGGCTATTCGTTAATCCTGATCGGCCATCGCGACCACGATGAAATCATCGGCACTTTGGGAGAGGCACCGGGCGTCACGCAAGTTGTAGGATCGCCTGCACAGGTCGAGACTTTGAGTGTTCCTGACCCGAATCGTGTCGCCTATCTGACACAAACAACGCTTAGTTTGGATGAAGCCAAAGACATTATTGAGGCGCTGCGCCGCAAGTTCCCCAACATTAAAGGTCCACACGCCCAGGACATTTGCTATGCAACCGAGAACCGGCAGGTCGCAGTGAAGCACGTTGCCTCAGATGCCGAGCTGTTGCTGGTAGTGGGCTCCGAAAACAGCTCGAACTCGAATCGCTTAGTGGAAGTAGCCCGCAATTTGGGCACGCCTTCCCATTTGATCGACAGTTGTGAGGACATTCAGCCCGAGTGGCTGGAGAACGTCAACACGATTGCTCTAACGGCTGGTGCTTCTGCGCCGGAATGCCTGGTTGAAGAAGTGGTCGAGTTCCTGAGAACGAAGGGCTACAACAACCTGCGCGAAGTTGAAGTCATGCCGGAAAATGTGCGCTTCGGGTTGCCGCCGGAGATCGTGGAAGCAATTGCTGCAGCGCCATCGGCAGGAGTTACTGCTGATTAGGAGTAAGTAGTCAAAAATATGGACGATTCATTCTCCTCCACCCCAACCCCATCAGCGCCACAACTGCGTTTCGGAAAAATTGATGATCTTGCCAGCCGCGTAGCCGCCGCTATAGACGGTTGTCGCAATCGGCTGTTTTCACAGCAGCACGAGGATGGCTACTGGTGTGGCGAACTCGAAGCCGATACCACGCTCGAGTCCGATTACATTTTGCTGCACACTCTGCTCGGTACTGGCGATCCGGCGCGCTACCAGAAATGCGCTAATTACATCCTCCTGCACCAGAATGAAGACGGCGGCTGGCCAATCTACAACGACGGGCCTTCAAATATCAGTGCAGCGGTCAAAGCATATTTCAGTCTCAAGCTGGCTGGATACAAACCCGATCATCCAGTGCTTGAGCGCGCACGCCACAAAATCCTCGAACTCGGCGGCGTCACCAAGGTAAACACTTTTACAAAGATTTATCTTTGTTTCCTGGGGCAGTACGATTACGACGCGGTCCCCGCCATTCCGCCTGAGATCGTCCTCTTCCCGAACTGGTTCTGGTTCAACATCTACGAGATTTCGTCATGGTCGCGCGCGATTCTAGTCCCGCTCTCGATCGTTTACGCGAAGAAGCCATTCAAGAAAATTCCCGAGGAGATGCACATTAACGAGCTTTTCGTCGGGGGTCGCGATAAATCGCGCATGCGCCTGGAATGGAGCGAGAAGGTCGTCTCGTGGCGCAACTTCTTTTTAGTGCTCGATCGTCTAGTGCACTGGTTTGAGGCTGTGCACATCCGCCCGCTTCGTTCCATTGCTCTAAAAAAAGCCGAGAAATGGATGCTGGAACGATTCGAGATGTCGGACGGGCTGGGTGCGATTTATCCCGCAATGCTGAACGCGATCATTGCGCTGCGCTGCCTCGGATACTCGCTCGACGATCCCCAAATGATTCGGGCTCTCGATGAATTCGAAAAGCTTGGGATAGAGGAGGGCGACACCTTCCGCATGCAGCCATGTAAGTCTCCGGTGTGGGACACAGCATATGCACTGTTCGCGCTCGGTGAAGCAGGTGTTCCTCCCGATGATCCGCGAATGGTGAAAGCCGCCGACTGGACATTGCAGAAGCAGGTGCGTAATCCCGGCGACTGGGCGGTTAACAATAAAAAAGGCAAGCCGGCCGGCTGGTACTTCGAGTTCAATAACGAGTTTTATCCAGATGTCGACGATTCGGCGATGGTCGCGATTGGCCTCTCGAAAGTGGAGCACCCCAACGGCCGCTATCAGCGCGAATCGGTGCAGCGGGCAATTGACTGGATTTTTTCTATGCAGTGCAAAAATGGCGGGTGGGCTTCGTTCGACAAGGATAACGATCGAATGGTGTTCCAGCACATTCCGTTTGCCGATCATAACGCGATGCTCGATCCGCCGACAGTGGACATTACTGGCCGCATTCTTGAAATGCTGGCGACTTATGGCTACGACAAGAATCATCGTGCGGTCAAGAAGGCGCTGAAGTTCATCCGCGAGGAGCAGGAACCGGATGGCTCATGGTTTGGACGCTGGGGCGTGAATTACGTGTACGGCACGGCACTAGTTCTACGCGGACTGGAAGCCATCGGCATTGATCATCACGAACCCTATGTGCAGCAAGCGGCTGAATGGATCCGCATGGTGCAAAACCCTGACGGGGGCTGGGGCGAGACCTGCGGCTCCTACGATGATCCAAACACGAAAGGCATTGGCCCAAGCACGCCATCGCAAACTGCATGGGCAGTAATGGGTCTGCTTGCGGCCAACGATACCCGCAGCGAATCCGTCGCGCGCGGCGTTGCGTATCTTCTGAAGACTCAGAAAAAAGATGGCTCCTGGGACGAAGCTTGGTACACCGGAACCGGATTCCCGCGCGTCTTCTACCTGATGTACCACCTCTATCGCGAATACTTCCCGCTGATTGCGCTGACCACGTACAACAAAGTGATGGCCGAGAAGAATTAGGCATCACCATAGGCCGCGTGTGGACGGGCGCCCTCGCCCGTCCGGTCGCGCAACGCTCGACAACTCGATTGGCGTTCTCGGTTGCCTATTTAGACAGTCAGTTTGCTGAGATACTCGTAACTAATCTTCACGGCTTCGAGTGGCGGCTGTTCGCAGTAGTCTTGCTCCACAAAATAGTGCTGCATTCCGCCTTCTTTAGCCGCTGCGAAGATGCGCTTCCAAGCGATCGTTCCTTGACCTACCGGCGCAAATAAACCCATCTTGGCGTCGAGTTCGTGAGAGGGCGCCGGCTTGTCCTTCATATCTTTTATGTGGAGCAGTGGAAACCGGCCAGGATGTTTCTTGAAGTAGGCGACGGGATCCTGACCCGCGTGAGTCACCCAAAAACAATCCATCTCAAATTTCACCAGTTTCGGATCGAGCGATTTCAACAGGTAGTCGTACGCGGTGGTATCGCCATATTTGTTGAATTCAAAATTGTGGTTGTGATAGCAGAACTGGATACCTGCTTTTTGCGTGGTCTCAGCGGCCTTGCTGAAGACCTCCACCAGCCGCTTGTAGTCATCGAATGAATTTCGCTCTTCGGGTTGCAGAATTGCATTCACCATGTATTTGAGTCCGAGCTTTTTCGCATCTTCAACATGGTGGTCCCAGTCACTCTTCACGTCCTTTAACAGGTAGTGGCCGCTTGAAGCAGTGATTCCGTTATCACTCAGTATTTTTGCGAACTCCGCCGGAGACTTCCCGTACAACGAATAAATCTCAACATCCCGGTAGCCGATCTTGGCCACCTGCTGAATGGTGCCGGCGACATCTTTTTCGAGTTGATCGCGTAGGGTGTAGAGCTGAAGTCCTACAGGTTTTCCGTAGGGATTCGCAAATAGGGACTCGGGTAGTTGGCTCGAGATCGCCAGCGTTCCCATGGCTGTGGCTCGCAAGAACTCTCTTCTATGCATGACGAATCGCTCTCCTTTGGCTGCGCTCCTGAACGTTAAAAGATAGCACTCCACAGCTATAAGCGGGCAAGCCCGGCAGAATCGGTTTCGAGAACCGGACGTGCGTTGCCTATTTGGCGGTAATCGGCCGTTTCGCTCATCAATGTGTTCAGACGGTCGTCGGAAAAGACGCCCTCGCTTCCTGCCGGTGTAACCTAAATGAAATGCTCGCTTTCGTTACCGGTGCGACTGGTTTTGTTGGCAGCCACGTTGCTCAGGCTTTGGCCGAGCAGGGCGCCGACTTACGCCTGCTCGTGCGCCCGAACAGCAATAAAAAAAATATCAAAGACCTCAAAGCAGACCTGGTCGGCGGAGAGCTCCGCGATCCTGCATCGCTGGAAAAAGCTATCGCTGGATGCGAGGTCGTGTTCCACGTCGCCGCTGATTATCGCCTCTGGGTGCGCGATCCCGAAGAGATGTATCGCGCGAATGTCGACGGCACGCGCGCCATTCTCGAAGCTGCGCGCAGGAACCGCGTGCGCCGGGTGGTCTATACCTCCAGTGTTGCGACCATGGGGTTCACTTCCAACGGCCAGCCTGCCGACGAAAAGTCTCCGGTTTCGTTTGACAATATGATCGGCCCGTACAAGCGATCCAAGTTTATGGCCGAACAAGTCGCGATCGAAGCAGCTCGTGCAGGACAAGATGTTGTGATCGTCAACCCGAGCACGCCGGTTGGAGAGCGCGATATCAAGCCGACGCCCACGGGACGCATCGTCGTTGATTTCCTCAAGCGGAAGTTTCCCGCTTACGTCGACACAGGTCTCAACCTGGTAGATGTGAAACAGTGCGCACTCGGACATCTTGCTGCGCTCGAAAAAGGACGAAGCGGTCAGAGGTATATTCTGGGTGGGGAAAACCTCACGCTGAAGCAGATCCTTGACAAGTTGGCCGCCATTACCGGATTACCATCGCCCAGCGTTCGCGTGCCTTATGTGCTGGCGCTTGCAACTGGAGTGGTCGACGAACTGGTCACTGGCCGAATCCGCGGCCGCGAACCACGCGCGACTATTGATGCCGTCCGCATGGGACGGAAAAAGATGTTCGTTTCATCCGCCAAAGCTGAACGCGAATTAGGATGGAAGCACGTACCGGTTGATGATGCTCTGCGCCGTGCCGCGGATTGGTTTCGCGAAAATGGGTACGCGTGAGTGGTTGTCATGCACGTTTCATGAATGCCTAAAATTGCCATCATCGCTGCCATCGAGCGTGAAGTCTGGCCGCTGGTCAAGACCTGGCGCTCAACAAAAACTGATCACGAAGGCCGCGAATTCACCTTCTATGAAAGTGGATATGCAGTCGCAGTCTGCAGTGGAATAGGATCTGACTACGCTCGGCGCGGCGCCGAAGCGATAATCGCGAGATATTCTCCGGAACTCCTTATTTCGGCTGGGATAGCCGGTGCTCTTGTTCCAGAACTCCGCGTCGGTGACACGGTTTTTCCCACAGTTGTCATTGACGCACGCGACGCCAGCCGCCATGAAACATCAATTCGAGACCCTGCACTCAGCAACAGTCCGCTGGCACGTACCGTTCTGGTGAGCTCGCCGGAAGTGGCTGGCGCAGCTCAAAAGCGACAGCTGGCAAAATCGTACGGCGCGCACCTGGTTGACATGGAAGGAGCGTCGGTTGCCCGCGCGGCTCAGGTTCACAACCTTCCATTTCTGGCGGTCAAAGGTATTTCGGACGACGTGAATTTCGAGATATTCGAACTGAATCGTTTCATTCGCGACGGAAAATTCGCAACGAAGGTGTTTGTCTTTTATCTCCTGCCTCGCCCGTGGCTGTGGTTGAAAATGATTCGCCTGGCTCGTAACACTCAACTTGCATCTGAAAATTTATGTGCCTGGCTGCGCGAAAGCGCCCTGACAAATACAATAGTTCCGGGCATAATTTCGCGGCGTTAATCCTGAGATGGCCATTGCAGAGCAACTGACCTCGAACCAAATTCAAGGCAAGATCCCGGCGACCATGACCGCAGCCGTGTACCGCGGCAGGAACGACGTTAGGCTCGAAACCGTACCTGTACCGCAAATCGGTCGCGGCGAAATCCTGATTAAAGTCCACACTTGTGGAATCTGCGGAACCGACCTTAAGAAGATCGCAACCGGATCCCACTCAGCGCCGCGGATCTTCGGGCATGAAACTGCCGGAACAGTTGCAGCGACCGGCCCCGGCGTCATGGAATTCTTGGTCGGCGAGCGGGTCATGGTGTTCCATCACATTCCCTGTGGAGAGTGCTATTACTGCCTGCAGAAAACATTTGCGCAGTGCGAGACCTATAAAAAAGTGG